>JAMQPJ010000686.1 GCA_023717585.1 Thermoanaerobaculia bacterium | reverse complement strand
AGTGAAGGCGATAGTACCTTCGCGGAGATCATAGAGTTGGGCGAAAGAGGGCTGGAACCGAGGATCGCTCTTGAGCGCACGGGCCTGCGCGAGAATCATCGCATCCGTGACTGCGCCCCAGCCGCGGGTGTAGACGAACCGGGATTCTGCGAGGATCGTATAGGAGCAGGGCATGACCGACCTCCCGGTCTACGTGACTATACGGCCCGTTCTGGGGACGTTCGCCGGAGTCTGGAAATCGACGGACAACCTGCTACCCTTCGTCGCGACGGAGAAGGAAGGGTTCAATACGGGTACACCCGTGTGCGAAAACGGCCTGATTCGTCACAGGCCGAGAATCAGAAGTCGCTGAAAACAAAGGCCGGGCCCGTAGCTCAGTTGGATAGAGCAGCGGTTTCCTAAACCGCTTGTCGCAGGTTCGATCCCTGTCGGGCCCACCACTCCCGCCCGCCCCCGGGCGCTACGGCATTGTCACCCACGCCCTGCACTCCCGGGTCCAGGGCTGGGGCGGGAAGACCATCGGTGTCGACTTGAGGAACGCCGGTGTCGGCGGGTTCGGCTGCCAGGGGATCGTCGTGTGGCCTACGCCCTTGCAGCAGGACGCGGGAGCGCCCTCGACCTGCCAGTCGATGTGCACGCCCGTCGGAAGCGGCTGCCCCGTCGTGTTCACGAAGAACAGTAACGGCGAGACCGCGTTCGGATACGGGTTCGGCGGGTACAGATAGATCCCGCAGGAGATCTCCTTTTTCACGGCCGTCGGCTTCAGGGGAACCTTCCCAAGCCCCGCCACGAGGGTGAGCTGCGGGTCCGCCTGGGGGAGCGCCTTCAGCCTGTTGAGCTTCGCGAGGTGCGCGGCCGAGAGGGCGGGGACGCGCTGGGCATCCGTCGCGGCGGCTTTCGGTTGGTCCGCGGCCCGAGCGGCGAGGCCTGAGAGCAGGGCCGCGGCGACGAAGGCGAGGGGAATCAGGGGACGTCTGGTCATGAGACCCTCCTTTTGCGACACGCGATACGAAACGCCTTCAATATAGTGACTTCCCTCGGGCGCGTCGACGGCGCCACATGGCCCCAAAGCGACAATGGGTGGTCCTCAGGCGTCCCGAGCGGGGAGAACGCGGTCCGCGCAGGCTCCGAGCCCTCAGAACAGCTTCATCGCCCGGAGTTCGCGGATGCGGTCGCGGAGCTGGGCGGCTCTCTCGAACTCCAGCTCCTTCGCGGCCGTCTTCATCTCCTTCTCGAGGTCCGAGATCTCGCGGTCGAGAGACGGCGCGTCCTTCGGCTTGCGCCGCGGGTCGAGAGCCTGCGGCTCGAGGTAGTCGAGGTTCGACATGGCGAGGAGCGGCGAGTCGAGCGACTTCACGATGGACTCGGGCACGATGCCGTGTTCCTCGTTGTAGGCCTTCTGCAGCGTGCGGCGGCGCTCCGTCTCGCTCATCGCCCGGCGGATGGAGTCCGTGATGCGGTCCGCGTAAAAGACCGCGATGCCGCGCACGTTGCGGGCGGCTCGTCCGGCCGTCTGGATGAGGGACGTCTCGGACCTCAGGAATCCCTCCTTGTCGGCGTCCAGCACCGCGACAAGAGACACCTCGGGCAGGTCGAGACCTTCGCGCAGGAGGTTCACGCCCACGAGGACGTCGAAGACGCCCCTGCGGAAGTCCGAGATGATCTGGATGCGCTCGAGCGTCTCGATGTCGCTGTGCAGGTAACGCACGCGCACCCCGAGCTCGAGGTAGTAGTTCGTCAGGTCCTCGGCCATGCGCTTCGTGAGCGTCGTGACGAGGGTGCGCTCGCCCTTCGCCGTCCGCTCCTTCACGCGCGACAGGAGGTCGTCCACCTGCCCTTTGACGGGCCGCACCTCGATCGGCGGGTCGAGGAGACCCGTCGGCCGGAGGACCTGCTCGACGACCTCGCCGCCGGTCTCGGAAAGCTCGTACGCCGCGGGCGTCGCGGAGACGAAGAGGCGCTGCCCGGCCCGCTCCAGCCACTCCTCGAACTGGAGGGGACGGTTGTCGAGCGCAGACGGAAGACGGAAGCCGTAGTCCACGAGCGTGCGCTTGCGGGACTGGTCGCCGTGGTACATCGCGCGGAGCTGCGGGATCGTCTGGTGGCTCTCGTCGACGATGGTGACGTAGTCCGCCGGGACGTAGTCGAGGAGCGTGGGCGGCGGCTCTCCCGGCCGGCGCCCGGAGAGATGGCGCGAGTAGTTCTCGATGCCGGCGCAATAGCCCAGCTCGCGCATCATCTCGAGATCGAAGTTCGTCCGCTGCTCGAGGCGCTGGGCCTCCAGCAGCTTGCTCTGCCTCCGGAGCTCGTCGAGCCTCACGACGAGCTCGGCCTCTATGGAGCCGAGGGCCCGCTTCCGGGTCTCCTCGGGCGTGACGTAGTGAGACTTCGGATAAAGCTCGAAGCGCTCGATCGTCTCCAGGTTCTTCCCCGTCACGATCTCGAAGCGCGTGATGCGGTCGATCTCGTCGCCGAAGAACTCGACCCGGAGGCCCTGGTCCTCGTACGACGGCTGGATGTCGAGGACGTCGCCGCGGACCCGGAACCCGCCGCGCTCGAGGTCGAAGTTGGTCCTTTCGTACTGCGCCTCGACGAGCCGCTTCAGGTACCAGGTCATCCCGTACTTCGCGCCCTTCGTAAACTCGATCGCCATCTTGCCGAACGAATCGGGGCTTCCCAGGCCGTAGATGCACGAGACCGACGCCACGATCAGAACGTCGCGCCGCTCGAAGAGCGAGGCGGTCGCCGCGATGCGCATCTTGTCGATCTCGTCGTTGATCTGCGTTTCCTTCTCGATGTACGTGTCCGACTGCGAGACGTACGCCTCGGGCTGGTAGTAGTCGTAGTACGAGACGAAGTACTCGACGCGGTTTTTCGGAAAGAACCCCCTGAACTCCTGATAGAGCTGGGCCGCGAGCGTCTTGTTGTGCGACAGGACGAGCGCCGGGCGGTTCAGCGCCTCGACGACTTTCGCCATCGTGAACGTCTTGCCCGAGCCCGTCACGCCGAGGAGGACCTGCTTCTCCCGGCCCTCGCGGTAGCCGGCGACGAGCTGCTCGATCGCGCGGGGCTGATCGCCCTGAGGCGTCAGGGGGGAGAGAAACTCGAAGTCGGGCACGGAGTCAGCGCGGCGGGTCCTTGAGGAAAGCGGTGAGGGAACGCAGCTCCTCCGCCGTCACCCGGCTGTCGGCCACGGCGGCGCGAACCCGGCCCTGAAAGACCGTCACCTGCTCCGCCGCCACCGTGCGATTCTTGACTTTTTCCGAAAACGCCTTCATGGCCGACCGGAAGCTCTCTTTCTCGGCGGGCGTCACGTCGGGCGCCGAGGCCGCGACGATCTGATCGCCCATCTGGTCGAACGCGAAATCCATCAGCTTCTTCGCGTTGTTCATGAGGAACAGGAGTCCGACGATGACGGCCACCGAGGCTCCGGCGCACCCGACGAGGCCCCATTTCAGGCAGCCCTGCCGGCGGTCGCGCTGGGCGGCGTCTTCGAACGGCAGGGTCACCGGAAGCTGCGGCGGCAGGACCGGCGCGGGCGCGGGCGGCGGCGTTTCGCTCATCGCCCCGAAATTACCACTAGTGCGAGAATGAGACGTGAGAGCGCACCGCTGGGCGGCCCTGGCCGTCCTGTTCCTGCCGGTTCTCCTCACGGCAGGCCTCGGCGCCGGCGCGGGTTACGCCCTCTCGCGGGCGATCCGGATCCCGAAGGTCTCGGAGCTCGCGACCTACCGTCCCGACATCATCACCGAGCTCAGGGGCGTTGACGGCTCGGTCATCGCGCGCTTCGCGATCGAGCGCCGCATGCTCGTCGAGCGGACGGACATTCCGGACGTGATGGTCAAGGCGCTCCTCGCGG
Source organism: Thermoanaerobaculia bacterium (assembly GCA_023717585.1). GTDB lineage: Bacteria > Acidobacteriota > Thermoanaerobaculia > UBA5066 > UBA5066 > Fen-183. Next base: position 695 of record JAMQPJ010000686.1, on the reverse strand, counting down.
CCGAGGACGCGCGGTTCTTCGACCACAGCGGCATCGACATCATCCGCATCGGCGGCGCGGCCCTCCGCGACATCGCGACGCGCCGGATGTCGCAGGGAGCCTCCACCCTCACGCAGCAGCTCGCGCGCGCGGTCTTCCTCACGCCCGAGAAGACCTGGGCCCGGAAGATCAACGAGGTGTTTCTCACGGTCGAGATCGAGAAGCAGTTCTCGAAGGACCAGATCCTCACGCTCTATCTCAACAAGATTCCGTTCGGGCACGGCACGTACGGGATCGAGGCGGCGTCGCGCTGGTACTTCGGTCACGGCGCGAAGACCCTCTCCCTGCCCGAGGCGGCTCTCCTGGCGGGAATCATCCAGCGGCCCGCGTACTACTCGCCGTTCAACAACATCGCCGCCGCGAAGAGCCGGCGCGATCTCGTGCTCCGCCGGATGGCGGAGGAAGGATTCCTCTCCGACGCGCAACGCTCGGCCGCCCAGGGAACGTCCGTGGACGTCATCCGCACGTCCCGCGAGACGACCCTGGGCCTCTACTTCTGCGAGGAGGTCCGCCAGTACCTCGAGAAGGAGTACGGTGAGGGGGACCTCTACCGGGAAGGCCTGCGGGTCGACACGACGCTGGACCCGCGGCTGGAGACCTGGGCGGAAGAGTCGCTCCGCCGCGGCCTCCGGCGGATCGACCGCCGCTCGGGCTTC
>JAMQPJ010000645.1 GCA_023717585.1 Thermoanaerobaculia bacterium | reverse complement strand
CCGCGGCCGTCCCCGAGGAGGAACCATGAAGGCGACCTTCACCGCCCGGCACGTCCGGCTTCACCCGCGCCTGCGCCAGATCGTCGACACGAAGCTCGCGAAGCTCGGGCGCACGCTTCCGCGTGACGCGGAGGCGCACGTCGTCGTGACGGCTGGCAAGAAGGATCTGGAAGTCGAGGTCTCCGTGGCCGGCCGGCACGGCAAACTCACGGCCGCCGCCCGCGCCGGAGACCAGGTGAGCGCCGCGCAGGAAGTCATGGACCGGATCGCCGCGCAGGTGGTCAAGTCGAGGACGAAGGCGACCGGCGTGAAGAAACGCGCCGCCTCACCGGTCCGGAACCCCAAGACCTGGCCGCCCGAGCCGCCGGCCGAGCCGGCGCGGCACGGAGGGCCCCGGCGCGAAACCCAGTCCCCGCGCGCGATGTTCGAGGAGGACGCCCTCACCGCGTTCGCCGCTTCGCCGCGGGAAGTCTTCGTCTTTCGCGATCCGACCTCCCACCACGCCCTGCGCTTCCTGTACCGGCGCAAGGACGGGACGCTCGGCCTCGTCGTCCCCGAGTAGGGCTCGTGCCCATGATGAAAGATCAGGCCGAATCGAAACCCCTGGTGCGCGCGGGCGACCTGCGCTCTCCCGCCCTCGCCTCGCTGGGCCTCGAGCTCGTCGCGGGGCACAGGGGGCTCGATCGGCCCATCGACTGGCCGCGCGTGCAGAAGCCCGGCCTCGCCATCGCGGGCTTCACGGACTACGTGAAGCCCAACCGTGTCCAGATTCTCGGAAAGAGCGAATTCGACTTTCTCAAGACGCTGTCCGCGCGCGTGACCAGGGAGCGCCTCGACTCCTTCAGCCAGCTGCCTCTGGCCTGTGTCGTCGTCACGAAGGGAATCGAGCCGGGTTCGGTCCTGACGAGTCTGTGTCGCCGGCGCGGCATCCCGCTCTTCAAGACCCCGCGCATGACGAGCGTCGTCATCGAGGGGCTCACCGCGTTTCTCGAGGAGTCGCTCGCGCCGCGCGCGACCCTCCACGGCGTTCTCCTCGAGGTCGGCGGTCTCGGCACCCTCCTGCTCGGCGCCTCGGGAGTCGGGAAGAGCGAGTGCGCGCTCTCCCTCGTCCAGCGGGGGCACCGCCTCGTCGCGGACGACCTCGTCGTCGTGCAGCGCTTTCCGAACGACGTCCTCATCGGGTCCTCCTCGGGGCTCATTCGGCATCACATGGAGCTGCGCGGCCTCGGGATCGTGAACGTCCCGATGCTCTTCGGCGTCGCCGCCGTCCTCGAACGTCACACGGTCGAGTTCGTCATCCAGCTGACCGACTGGGACGCGCAGCAAGACATCGACCGCCTCGGGCTCGACGAGGAATTCGAAGACATCCTCGGCGTCGCGGTGCCGCGCGTGAGGATGCCGGTCGCGACCGGCCGCGACGTCGCCCTCCTCGTCGAGATTGCCGCGCGCAACCAGCTCCTGAAACGGCGCGGCTTCAATGCCGCGCGTGAGATCGCGGCGAAGGTGCACGACGAGATCGCACGGAAGGCGGCTCTCGATCGATTCACGATCGGGCGGCGGGTCCGGCGAAAGCTGAACGCCCGCGAGAGGTCGCGGTGACGGGAGACGGCACCCGCCTCGTCGTCGCCACGGGGCTCTCCGGCTCGGGAAAGTCCTACGTCGCCCACGCGCTCGAGGACATCGGCTATACGACGGTCGACAACCTGCCTCTCTCCCTCCTCGAGGAGTTCACAGACGAAGTGGCCGCCGGCCGGATGCCGCGCCGGAAGAATGCCGTCGTGCTCGACGTCCGCAATCCCGACTTCGCCGAGCACTTCCCGGGCCTCCTCGACAAGCTCCGCCAGCGGCTTCCGATCACGGTCGTCTTCCTCGACTGCGAGGACCGGGCGCTCCTGAACAGGTTTTCGGCGACCCGGAGGCCTCATCCGCTCGCCGACGGGCGCTCTCTCGGCGAGGCGGTGGCGTTCGAGAGGCGTCTCCTGGCCGAGGTGAAGGAGAAGTCCGACCTCGTGATCGACACGACGGCGATGACCGTACACGAGCTGCGGACGGCCGTCGCGCAGCACTTCCGGGAGCCGGGAGACCCCGGCGTCCTCGCGGTTTCGCTCATTTCCTTCGGATTCAAGCACGGGCATCCTGCCGCGCTCGACCTCTGCTTCGACGTGCGGTTTCTCGCGAACCCGCACGTCGACTCGCGCCTCAGGGCCCGGACGGGGCGCGATCCGGAGGTCGCGCGGTTCATCGAGGCGGGGGACCAGACCGAGCCCTTCTACACCCGCCTGAGGGATTTTCTCGCTTTCTGTCTTCCGAACTACCGGCACGAGAACCGCTCGTACCTCACGATCGGCATCGGATGCACGGGCGGCCGGCACCGCTCGGTCTACGTCGCCGAACGCCTGGCACGCGATTTCGCGACGCTGGGCTATCCGGTGCGCGTCTCGCACCGGGACGAGGCACTCGACTGAACATGACGATGCCGACCGGCCCCTTCGTGGGTCTCCTCCTCCTGTCTCACGGGCCTCTCGCGAACGCCCTGCGCGAGACCGTCCGCATGCTCGAGCCCGACGAGCCCGATGACATCGGTGCCCTTTCGCTCGCGTGGGACGAGTCTCCCGAGGCCGCGAGCCGGCGGCTCGAGAAGGCGATCTCCGAAGTGAACCGCGGCAAGGGCGTCGTGCTCCTGACCGACATGTTCGGCGGCACCCCGTCGAACCTCGCGCTCGCGTTTCTCGAGCCGGGAACGATCGAGATCGTCACGGGCATCAACCTGCCGATGGTCGTGAAAGCGCGGGGACTCGCCCGCGAGGGCAGGAGCCCCCGCGACATCGCCCACACCCTCGTGGAGCGCGGGCGACGGGCGATCGTGGCCGCCGCCGAGCTCGTCGACGGCCCTCCGGGACGGCCTCAGCGATGAAGGTGCAGACCCTCACACTCAAGAACCGCCTCGGCCTGCACGCGCGCGCCGCGGCGAAGCTCGTCCACACGGCGTCCTCGTTCGACGCGAAGATCATCGTCGCGCGCGATGGCGACGAAGTGGATGGCAAGAGCATCCTCGGCCTCCTGCTCCTTGCAGCGGGGAAGGGCACGCCGCTCGTCGTGCGCGTCGAGGGGAGCGACGAGGAGCAGGCGCTCGCCGCCCTCCGCGACCTCGTGGACCGCAAATTCGACGAGGCCGACTGAGCCGCGGTTAAGATGAAGGGGTGAAGCGGCCGCTTTCCCTCACGGGCATTCCCGTTTCTCCCGGCGTCGCCGTCGGGCGGGCGGTCCTGTGGGTTTCGCGGGAAGACTCCTCCCCGAAGCGGACGCTCGAGCCCGAGGAGATCGAACCCGAAATCGAGCGGTTCCGCCGGGCCTCCGAAGCGGCGGCCGAAGAGATCGAGTCGACGGCTCGCCACGTGAAGGAGCATCTCGGCTCCGAGTACGCGGGAATCTTCCACGCGCACGCCCTGTTCCTGAAGGACCGCACTTTTCTCGGCCCGATCGAACGGCGGATCGCGCATGAAAAGGTGAACGCCGAGTGGGCCGTTTCGGAGACGACGGCCGACCTCATGGCGCGTTTCCGGAGCCTCCCGGACGAGAACTTCGCCCATCGCGCCGACGACATCGGCGACGTCGCAGGCGTGCTGAAGAAGCACCTCGGCGGGGAGGAGAACTCGCGCCTGCGGATGGAGGACCTCGAGGGCGAGGCGATCGTCCTCGTGGCGGACGAGCTCACGCCGTCCGACGCCGTGCGCATCCCGCGAGACCGGGTCGTGGGCTTCGTGACCGAGCGCGGCGGGCGCACGTCCCATGCGGCGATCCTCGCGCGCTCGTTCGGCATCCCCGCCGTGGTCGGAATCCCGCATCTCCTCACGGAGGTCGGGGAGGGCGATCGGGTCGTCGTGGACGGCCGCGACGGAATCGTGTGGCGCGAGCCGTCCGAAGAGGTCATCGAGTTCTTCCGGGATCGGCGCAATCAGGAAGCCCGCCACGAGAGATCTCTCAAGGAGCGCAGCCTGGGCGGGATCACCCGCACGCGGGACGGCGCTGAAGTGACCGTGCGCGCGAACATCGAGCTCCTGAGCGAGATCGACGACGTCATCGAATACGGCGCCGACGGCGTCGGCCTGTTCCGGTCGGAGTTTCTGTATCTCTCGAAGGAGGGGACCGAGTTCCCGTCCGAGGAGGAGCAGGCGGCCGCCTACCGCCAGGTCATTCAGCGACTCGCGCCGCGCCCCGTCGTGATCCGCACGTACGACCTTGGCGGCAAGAAGGGGGCCCGTCACCTGATCGGTTCCGACGAATTGAACCCGGTCCTCGGCCTTCGGGGCGTCCGGCTCTGTTTCGCGCGGCCCGAGATGTTCTCGACGCAATTGCGTGCGCTGCTCGCTTCCGCGGCGGGGGGCAACCTGCGCATCCTCGTCCCGATGGTCTCGGGGGTCGAAGAAATCCGCCGTGTGCGCACGCTCCTGAAGGCGGCCCGCGAAGACGTCCTCGAGCGGGGGATCGCCGTGCCGGACGACATCCCGCTCGGCGCCATGATCGAGGTTCCGTCGGCCGCGGTGACCGCCGACCTGCTCGCGCCGGAGGTGGATTTCCTCTCTCTCGGGACGAACGACCTCATTCAGTACACGCTCGCCGTCGATCGCGCGAATGAAACCGTCGCGGACCTCTTTCGGCCGACGCATCCGGCGGTGCTCCGCCTCATCGCGCGCGTTGCCGAGGCCGCCCGCATCGCGAAAAAACCGCTCGCAGTGTGCGGCGAGATGGCCGCGGACCCTGCTCTCGTCGTCCTGTTCCTCGGGCTCGGGGTCCGCGAATTCTCGATGGGGCCGCGCACCATCCCCGTGATCAAGGAGTTCCTGCGCGGTGTCTCGACCCAGGAGGCCGAGCGCGTCGCGCGCGCCGCGTTCTCGCTCTCCACCGCCGACGAGGTCTCGGCGTTCCTCGCGCAGGAACTGCGCGATCTCGCGAGAAACGGCGCCGAGGTGCGCGCGTGAGCGAACGGCTCGGCTCCCGCCGTCCCCGGATCGTCCCGAAGCCCTGGGGTGAGGAGAGGATCTTCGCGGAAACCGGGCGTTACGCCGGAAAACTGATCCTGATCCGCGCGGGCGAATCGCTCTCGTACCAGTATCACGACCGAAAGGAAGAGACGATTCACGTGCTCGAGGGAACGCTCGGACTCGAGGTCGAGAGAGAGGGCGAAAGAGCAGATCTTCGGCTGGCCCCCGGAGACAACTTTCACGTGACCCCGGGAACGCGCCACCGGATGTATGCGGAAGGCGCCGACTGCCTCCTCGTCGAAGTCTCCACGCCCGAGCTCGACGACGTCGTCAGGCTCTCGGACCGCTACGGGCGGGAAGGCACGTCCAAGCCATGAGCAATCGGCTCCTGGCCTCGCTTCTCGTCCTCGTCGGCATGACTTCTCTCCGGGCAGGCGCGCAAGAGCCCGCGCTGTCCGGCCTGGCTGTCGAACCCACTCCTGCGTCGGCGACCTCCCTCACGCCCACGCCGGCGCCGGCCGCCTCGACCCTGTCCGGAGGAAAGGCCGGGATACCGGGCGCCGTTCGCGGCAGTTCTCTCGCGGACGCCGTCAAGCTGTCGAAGGAACGTCGCAAGGACCAGCCCGCGAAGAAGTCCCTCGGCACGATTACGAACGAGTCTCTCCGGAAGGGCGCGACGCCGACACCCCCGGCAGGCAAGAGCGCGTCGGGCAAGGGAGCGTCCGCGAAGACCGCTTCGGGCAAGCCCGCGCGGGGCGCGGCATCGCCGACTCCGGCGCCGGGCGTTCCCGACGTCGCCCGCGACGACAAGGGCCGAAGCGAGGCCGACTGGAGGGCGCTCGTTGGCCATCAAAGGTCCCTCGTCACGGACGGCGAGGCCCGCGTGCGCGACCTCGAAACCAGGACGAAGCAGCTCGAGAACGACTTCTACGCGATGAGCGACGGCAACCGCCGGGATGCGGTCGTCAAGCCGGCGTGGGACCGCGCCCGCGAGGAGCTCACGAAGGCGCGCCAGCAGCTCGAAGACGCGCGGCGGGCCGTCGACGACCTTTCCGAGGATGCCCGCAAGTCGAACGCGCCTCCTGGCTGGCTGCGGTAACAGAGAGGGGACCGAATCGCAGCCTCGCTCCCGGTTTTCCTACCTTCCAAGAATCCTCTCTTTTTCTCCTGCTAAGCTCGTGAGGTGAACGATCCCCCGTTCCGCCGTCTGACCCGAAGCGTCTTCGTCGAGACGTGGGGCTGCCAGATGAACGTGCTCGACGGGCGGCGGTTCGTCGGGCTCCTCGGGCGGGAGGGAATCGTCGAGGCCCCGTCTCCCGAGGAAGCCGACGTCGTCCTGCTCAATACCTGCTCGGTGCGCGACAAGGCGGAGCAGAAGGTCTACGACCGGATCGGCCGCCTCGCGAAGCTGAAGCGCGAGCGACCGGGGATGGTCATCGGCGTGTGTGGCTGCGTGGCGCAGCAGGAAGGGGAAGGGCTCCTGGAGCGCCTTCCCTGCGTCGATTTCGTGCTCGGCACGGGGCGGATCGAGGCTCTTCCGTCCGTTCTGCGCCGCGTCGACGAAGAGGGCGACCGACCGTGCGAGACCGGGTTCGACCCGGACGAAGTCGTCTACACGCCCGGCGCCGTCGCGCACGCGGTGCCGTACCGTGCCGCGATCACGGTGATCGAAGGCTGCAACAAGAACTGCACGTTCTGCGTCGTTCCGCGAACCCGGGGGCGCGAGCGCAATCGCCGCCTGCGCGACGTCGTGGACGAGGCTCGTTCCCTGGTGGAGGCCGGCGCCCTCGAGATCGAGCTTCTCGGGCAGACCGTGAACGCGTTCCGCGATCCCGAGACGGGCGAGGATCTCGCGGACCTCCTGCGCGCGGTCGGTGCGCTCCCGGCAATCCGGCGCCTGCGCTTCGTGACTTCGCATCCGCGCGATTTCTCGGACCGGCTCATCGCCGCGATGAGCGAAACATCCGCGGTCGTTCCCGCTCTTCATCTGCCCGTGCAGTCGGGCTCCGACGCGGTCCTGCGGCGGATGAAACGCCAATACACGCGGACGGAGTATCTCGATCTCGTCGGGAGGCTTCGGGCCGCGGTCCCCGGCCTCGCGCTTTCCACGGACGTCATCGTGGGGTTTCCGGGCGAGACGGAAACCGACTTCGCCGAGACGCTTTCCCTCTTCGAAGAGGTGCGGTTTGCCGGCGTCTTCTCGTTCACGTACTCGCCGCGCCCGCAGACGGCGGCGCTCAGGTGGGAGCAGGACGTGGCGCCGCAGGAAGCCTCCCAACGCCTCGTGCGGCTCGAGGCGCTCCAGCAGGACGTCCAGCGGGACCTGAACCGCGCGCTCGAGGGACAGACGCTCGAGGTGCTCGTCGAGGGCCTGGACCGCAAGAGGCACAGCAGCTCGGGCCGATCGCGCTGCGGCCGCGTCGTGAACATCGCGGGGGAGTCCGATCTCTCGCCCGGCACGCTCGTGGATGTGCAAATCGAACGGGGATTTCCGAATTCTCTGCTCGGAAGAAGACAAGAGAGAGTCGAACAGAAAGCTGAAGAGAAGAACGAGGAGAAGACCGAAGAGGGGATTTCTTCGAGTAGCGTTCGGAGGGATGCCTCGAACTCGAGTATCGAGCTCGTTTCT
>JAMQPJ010000636.1 GCA_023717585.1 Thermoanaerobaculia bacterium | reverse complement strand
AGGGCCGCGAGGGTGGCCTCGCGCGGGAGGTCGCGCCGGAGCACGTCCGCCAGCGACGGGACGATCTTCTCCGCGTCGCCCATCGCGAAGACGTCGACCCACGCCGCGAGCGGCGCGGGATTGATGCGCGCGCAGTCGCCGCCCACGAGGACGATCGGGTCGCCCTCGCCGCGCTCCGCGCGCGCGAGCGGGATGCGCGCGGCGGGGAGCAGGCGGAGGAAGTTGACGTAGTCCATCTCCCACGAGATGGAGAACGCCACGAGGGGAAAATCGCCGAGCGGAGTGTCCGTCTCCAGCGTGCGCGGCCCGCGCCGGTCGGCGTCCTCGTCCGCGAAGAACCGGTCGCAGGCGATGTCCTCCTCGCGGTTCAGGAGCCGGTACACCCACTGGAAGCCGAGGTTCGACATCCCGATCTCATAGGAGTTCGGAAAGCCGAGGGCAACGCGCGTGCGCCCGTGCCGCGAGAGTTGCTCCGTCGGACGCTCCGCCGAGAGCAGCATCCGACGGCGCGAGACGGACGAAGGAGTGTGGGGGGCGGGCATGGGACTTGCGGCTCCGAGCCGCGGTGGTCCGGTATTGTATCGGGGGGGCACGCCCATGAGAGCAGCCGTTTCGAAATCCGTCCTTGGCCTTCTTCTCGTTCTCTTCGCGGGCATTGCGGCCGCGGCCGCGATCACGCCCGACCCCTGGCCGCGCGAGTTCACGACGCCAAAAGGCAACAAGGCGGTCATGTACCAGCCTCAGATAGAGACCTTCAAGGGGGACACCATCACGGGGCGCGCGGCCGTCTCGGTGACGAAGAAGGGCGAGAGGACGCAGAAGTTCGGCGTCATTTTCTTCGCGGCGAACGTTTCCGTGGACCGGGACGACCGCTCCGTCCAGATCCTGCGCCTGAAAGTGAACCGTGTGAGGTTCCCGAACATCACGCCCGAGACGGAAAAGACCTTCGCCGGGATCGTCGAGGCGGAGGTCCCGGCGTGGAACCTCGTCATGTCGTACGACCGCGTCCTCGAGAACGTGAAGGTGGCCGAGCGCGAGAAAAAGAGCGCACAAGGCCTCAGGAACGAACCTCCGAAGGTCCTTTTTGCCCGGGAGCCGACCGTGCTCGTGACGTTCGACGGCGAGCCGCAGCTCCGCGAAGTGGAGGGCGCGCCCCTCGAGCTCGTCGTGAACACGCCGCTTTTCATGGTCCTCGACACGCGCAGCAAGCGCTATTACCTCTCGGGCGGCAGGAAATGGTGGTACGAGGCGTCCGAAGCGAAGGGCCCCTGGCGCGCGATCGGCGGCCCGCCCGCAGACATCGCGGACTACGCCGCGAAGGCGGCGGAGGCGCAGAAGAAAGACGACGCGAACACGCCCGACGACGACGGCACCGAGGCGGCGAGCCCGCCGAAGATCGTCGTCGCCACGGAACCGACCGAGCTCGTCGTGTCCGAGGGCAAGCCCTCCTTCAAGCCTGTCAGCGGCGCGAGCGCCGACCTTCTCTCGATGGACAACTCCGAGAGCGACGTCCTTCTCGACGTGCCGTCGCAGCAGTACTACGTGCTCCTGTCGGGCCGCTGGTTCCGGAGCAGGTCGCTCGAGGGGGGATCCTGGAGCTACGTGTCTCCCGATGCGCTCCCCAGGACATTCTCGAAGATCGCTCCCGAAGCGGACGTCGGGGACGTGCGGGCGAGCGTGCCGGGCACGGACGAGGCCGAA
>JAMQPJ010000626.1 GCA_023717585.1 Thermoanaerobaculia bacterium | reverse complement strand
CCGTAAAGGACGTTCTTCGACGTAGGCATGAAGTCCACGCCATCCATGTACATCGTGGCCGGCGTCGCCTTCTTCGCGTCGGACCTGATGACGTCCCGGTCGATCCGCCGCGCGTAGAAGTTATAGGCCATGTAGATGACGATCGTCGCGATCACGACGATCCAGAGCGTGTTCATCAGGGGGCTCCTTTCGCGGGCGACGGGTCCCCTTGGCGACGCGGACCTGCCCACCCTTCAAAATAGGGCGGAGCCGGGGCCCTCGCCGTCGATGCAAATGCATCATCGATTGATCGAGGAGAGCCATGACTGGTCAGGCGAGCGCCGCGTCGGCGGCCCCACGCCCGCCCAGAAGGTGGCCCTCGCGCTCACACGGTAATGACGACCTTTCCCTTGTGGAGCCCTTCTCCGAAATGCCGGAATGCTTCCGGTGCGTCGTCCATTGTGTACGGTCGATCGATCACAGGCACGACCTTGCCCTCCTCGAACAGCTCTCTCATGTAGGCCAGGTCCTTGTTCGGTTGCAGGCGCACGAGACGTATCTTCTTGTTCGTCGTCATCGAAATCCATGGCATCCACAACACGGCCTGGAACAGCCGCGCCATGGAGCCTCCGACCGTGACGTATCGGCCGTGGGGACTCAATGCGCGCGCGCAATCGAGTATCGAGCGCGTCGTCTTCACGTCGAGAATCAGGTCATAACGCTTCCCCGTCTCGGTAAAATTCTCCTGTGTGTAGTCCATGACGTGCCGCGCACCCATTGCGCGCAGCATGTCCAGTTTCGCCGCGCTGTCGACCGCGGTCACCTCGGCCCCGTACAGTGTGCACACGTACTCGGCGAGACCGCCCCAGGCGCCGCTCAGGTCCCCGAACACCTCATCACCCGTCCGAAACCGCCGCACCCGTGCGCCGACCGCTTCGATTCGCCCTGCGATGTCGGAACCGAGTATCTGTTTCTTCGGAGTCAACAACCCGAATATCAGGCGGTTCACGAACGAAGTACCGTCGAGCGCGCCCCAGTCCCAGTCGTTCAGAGATACGGCATGAACCCTGATCAGGACCTCATCGTCCCCGGGAACGGGTTTCTCGACCTCCCGCAATTCAAGAACATCAGGTGAGCCGTATTTCGTGAATACGATCGCTTTCATGCGTGCTCAGATTCTCTCGAGCTCGATCGGAACGACGGCCGCGATGCGCCGGAAGTCCGCGCTCTTGCCGGAATCGTTCCTCATTTTCTCCGGTACACGTCCGTGCTCAGATACTTCAGGCCGGAGTCCGCCATCAGTGTGACGACCCTGGCGACCTTACCCAGTCTCTCGGCCACTCGAATCGCGGCGACGACGTTCGCGCCGGACGACGTGCCCGCGAAGAGGCCCTCCTCCCGCGTGAGGCGCCTCGCCATTTCCTGCGCGTCGTCTGTTCTGACCGGCAGGATTTCGTCCACGAGACTCGGTTCCCAGAGCGGAGGAGTGTAGCCAATCCCGACTCCTTCGATCTTGTGAGGGCCTGGCTGCCGTCCCAGCAACACCGAGGACTCCGCGGGTTCGACGACGACGATCTTGACGCCCGGTTTGTATCGCTTCAGCACGGTGGCGACCCCGCGCGAAGAAGCCGCCGTACCCACGCAGTGAACGAATGCGTCGATCTCCCCCTTCGTCTGACTCCAGATCTCCTCGCCCAGCGAGTAGTAACCCGCGATGCTGTCCTGGTTGTGGAGCTGATCGGTCCAGTAGGTGTGTGCCTCCTGGCTCAACACACGGGCGGCCTCGATCATGTCCAGGATCAACTTCCTGGTCGTGAGGCCTCCCTCGCTCGGCACGAGCGTCAGCTCGGCACCAAGCGCCGCCATATGATCCAGCTTGTCTCGGCTGAAAGCATCGGAGCTGACGATCTTGAGAGGGTGGCCTCTGGCGCCGCAGACCAATGCAAGCGATGTCCCCGTGCTGCCGCCCGTGTATTCGACGACCGTGTCTCCGGGCATCAGCCGACCGTCTTCTTCCGCCCGCGAAATGACGGCCTGTGCCATCCGGTCCTTGAGGCTGCCGGTGGGGTTCTCCCACTCGAGCTTCACGAAGATGTCCGCACAATCAGGTGGAACGACTCTGCAAAGACGAACCATCGATGTGTTCCCGATGGCACGCAGAATGTCCACGGTCGAGCTTTCCCAGCGCCAGATGCCCGAGGTCGTATGGAGCTCAGGCCGGAACGGGAATCAGTCCGCCGGCCGGCGCGGCGCCCTCGTCCTTCTGTGTGACGGTGGCGGGCGCGGTGGGCTTCGGCGGCTCGGGCTTCACGGGCGGGCGCTTCGCGACCTCGTGCCCCGTGATGCGCTTGATGATCGCGTAGATCTCCTCGCCGTCCAGCGACTCCCTTTCGAGGAGCACCTTCGCGATCTCCTCGAGCGCGGCGCGGTGCTCGACGATGATCTTCTTGCCGCGCGCGTACGAGGCCGTCACGATGCGGTTGACCTCGGCGTCGATCTTCCGCGCGGTGTCCTCGGAGTAGTCGGGCTGCCGCGAGAAGTCGCGGCCGAGGAAGACCTCTCCCTCGGGCCGGCCGAAGGACATCGGGCCCAGCTCGCTCATGCCCCACTCGCACACCATGCGCCGCGCCAGCTCCGTGGCCTTCTCGAAGTCGTTCGAGGCGCCGGTCGTGATGCGTCCGATGCAGACTTCCTCTGCGAGGCGGCCGCCCATCATGACGGCGAGCTCGGCCTCGATGTACTCCTTCGAGTACGTGTACTTGTCCTCGAGCGGGAGCTGCTGGGTGAGGCCCAGGGCCCGGCCGCGCGGGATGATCGTGACCTTGTGGAGCGGGTCCGTGTACTCCTCGAAGGAGGCGATCAGCGCATGGCCGCCCTCGTGGTACGCGGTGACGCGCTTCTCCTCGTCGGACATGACCATGGATTTCCGCTCGGCGCCCATGAGGACCTTGTCCTTGGCGTAGTTGAAATCGACCATGTCGACTTTCTTCTTGTCGACGCGCGCGGCCGCGAGCGCGGCCTCGTTCACGAGGTTCGCGAGGTCGGCTCCGGCGAAGCCGGGCGTGCCCCGCGCCACGACCGAAAGGTCGACGTCGTCGGACATCGGAATGGCGCGCGTGTGGACCTTGAGGATGCCTTCGCGACCCTTCACGTCCGGGCGGTCCACGACGACGCGGCGGTCGAAGCGGCCGGGGCGAAGGAGCGCGGGGTCGAGGACGTCGGGACGATTCGTGGCCGCCACGAGGATGACCCCGTCGTTGCCTTCGAATCCGTCCATCTCGACGAGGAGCGCGTTCAGCGTCTGTTCGCGCTCGTCGTGCCCGCCGCCGAGGCCCGCGCCGCGGTGCCGGCCGACGGCGTCGATCTCGTCGATGAAGATGATGCAGGGGGCGCTCTTCTTGCCCTGTTCGAAGAGGTCCCGGACGCGCGAGGCGCCCACGCCCACGAACATCTCGACGAAGTCGGAGCCGGAGATCGTGAAGAACGGCACGTTCGCCTCGCCGGCGACCGCGCGCGCGAGAAGCGTCTTGCCGGTGCCCGGAGGGCCCATCATGATGACGCCCTTCGGGATCTTGCCGCCCAGCTTCTGGAACTTCGCGGGCTCCTTCAGGAAGTCGATGATCTCGGAAAGCTCTTCCTTGGCCTCTTCGCAGCCCGCGACGTCCTTGAACGTGACCTTTTTCTGGTTAGGAGTGAGCATTTTCGCGCGCGATTTTCCGAACTGCATCGCGCGGTTCCCGCCCGTCTGCATCTGCCGCATGATGAAAATCCAGAGGCCGATGAGGAACAGGATGGGCGCCCACTGGAGCAGGATCACGAGGAACGAGCCCTGGCCCGGCTCCTCGGCGGTGATCTTCACGTTCGCCTTCATGAGGTCGGACGTCAATTCGTTGTAGGCGGGCGCGTAGGTGCGGACGCCCGGCTCGCGGCCCTCGGGGGAGCCCTTCTTGTAGCCCCGGATCTCCTGTCCGCGGATCGTGACGCGGTCGAGATCGCCCTTCTTGACCATCTCGAGGAACTCGCTGAACCCGACGGTGGAGGTCGTGGTGCGGCCCACGTCCACGACCCGGAACAACAGGAGGATCACCACGAGGATGACCATCCAGAGGAGGATGTTCTTGACGGTTGTATTCACCTTGTGCCCTCGACTCTCATACGCCGGTTGGGAGGATCTGGTTCATCGCGCGCGGACGGGTCGGTCCGCGGCGGACTCGAACGGCGCCTCTCCTTCGGTTCGGACCTGCGCGATGAACGGGAGGTTCCCGCCCTCGCCCTCGAATTCCATGCCATAACCGACGAGGACGCTTTCCTCGGCGGGAAAGAGGACGTAGTCCGGCCGGAGCGGGCTTTTCCGTTCCTGCGGATGGTCCACCACGCAGGCAAAACGGATCGAGCGCGGCTTTTCTTCCCGCAGCTGGTTCTGGAGCCAGGTTTCCACGACCCCGCTCCTCACGACGTCCTTGAGGATGATGAGATGGGAGTGAGCGACGTCGAACGGCGCCAGGAAGTGGTAATTGACGACCTTCTCGTTCGCGCCATCCCTGAGGACGTCGATGTACTCGCAGCGGACCTTCCGGGGGACCGCCCGGGCCAGATCCGCCACGAAGAAACCGGCGCCCTTCAGGACCGCGATGAGGACGATGTCCCCGTCGGGATAGTCGTGGCCGATCCTCCGGCCCACGTCCGCTACGCGCCGGGCGATGTCCTGCGGGCCGTAAAGCTCGTCGGTGACCAGAGCCACAGTCGTGGAAGTCTAGCAGGGGGCCGCGGAGGCAAGGGAGGGCTCAGGGCCGCGAGTACTCGTCGATGACGCGCCCGATGGCCCGCCGGCAGACCGGGCAGAAACCTCCCGGATCCCGCGTGAACATGATGCAGTCGGCCGACGGCCGGTAGAGGCCCTTCGCCTCGTAGGCTGCGCCCTCGAAGGCCCCGACCTTGCCCGACCAGGGCATCGAGGACAGGAGCTTCGAATCCAGACCCATCTGCCGGCGGAAGAGGTCGTCGAGCGCCGACGGCGGGGCGCCCGAGGCGACGAGCTTCCGCCGCTCGGCCTGGATGCCACGGGTCTGTTTTTCGAAGGGCTCTTTCTCCCAGGGCGTGGGGAGCGGTGTCCCCTTCTCGACGAGATCGGCCCACTTGAGCGCCGCCGGATCCGCCGTCACGTTCGGCTCCCAGGGCTCGGGTTTCGCGCCGCCCGTCGCGTAGGCCACGTCCGAGCCGTAGTACTCGTCGGCAAGGCCCGCGAAGTGATGGCCGAATTCGTGCACGAAGACGTACTCCGCGAAACCCGTGTCCACGGACGCCGTCGCCTGGAAGTTGTAGATGCCGCCGCCGCCGTACCGCGCGTCGTTCACGAGGATCTCGAGGAAGTCGTACGGCGCGGCCGAGGCCGCCTCGCGAAGGGCGCGGTCGTCGTGCGTGAGCACGTAACGCTCCGAGCCGAAGATCCCGTACTGGACGGAGAGCGGCGTCCTCCTGAAGATTTTCGAGTCGGGCCTCAAGACGCCGCTCTCGGCGCAGGGCAGGTCGAGCGCGCGGACGTTGAAGTCGGCCCTGCGGCTCCTGAACGGCTCGTACGTGAAGAGGATGTCGACGAGGCGCTTCACGTCGGCGTGGAATTTCGGCAGGTCCTTCTCGGCGTAGCCCTCGCCGAGGATCAGGAGGTCGAGCTTCGAGGCGGCTGGCCCGTTCTCGAAGACCGTCCAGACCTTCCCGACGGGCGGGCGTGGCGCGGGGTTGGATTCCGGTCCGGCGGGGTCGATCACGGCCTGGAACAGCTCGTGAAAGACGTTGTTCTTGTCGCGGCGCTCGAGAACGACCCGGACCTTTTCGCGCGGCCAGGGAATACGCAGGGACTCGGGGAACGTGCGGGCGACGCGCCGCGCCTCTTCCGTCTGCTCCCACTCGCTGAAGAGCGAAGAGTAGCTACGCGAGAAGACGACGCGATTCGTCCTGAAATCGCGCACCTCCACGAAATGGCTGCCGAGGTTCGTCTCGTCGAGGAGGCGCGTGCGGCTGCCCGGCCACGGCCCGTCGTCGACGGCCCGGTCGAGCGCCACGACCTCGCCTTTCGGTCCGCCCGTGTGGAAGAGGTCCACGCGCATCGTGCGCCCGGTAAATCGGGCGTCGAAGGTGCTGGAAGAGAAAGAAGAGGTTTCTGCTGAAGAGGGAGAAGAAAAGAGAAGAGA
>JAMQPJ010000609.1 GCA_023717585.1 Thermoanaerobaculia bacterium | reverse complement strand
AGGCAGCATCCGGGAGAACATACGCCGAATGACCCGATGAAGCATCTGCGTCAGGAATGAAAGGGGGCCTGGATGCGTTATCCTGAGACGCGATGAGTCGGCCCGCTGCGTCCAGTCTGTTCCGAGGGACGGCCGCGGCGCTCGCGGCCGTGCTCCTGTCGGCGACGGCGCTCGCCGCTCCCCGGCTTGCGCCAAGGGCGCCTTGTTGCGTGGCGGCGGAATCGTCCGACGACGCCGCCTCGTGCTGCGGCATGGGCGAGGAAGCATCCCGGGGCTCCTCCGCGGATTCCGGTGCAGGGTGCTGCCGCATGTCGGCTCCGGAAGAAGCGGCACCTTCGCTTACGTCCCCCGCCGGTCCGGCGCTGTCGGCCCCCGAAGCGAGCGCTCTCGATGTGCCGCTTCCCGCCGCCCCGGGCTCCCTCGAGGGACAGGCGCGACGCGTCCTTCCGCGCGCCCGGCCCGCGCCGCTGCACCTTCTCTACTCCGTCTTCCTCGTCTGATACCTCGCAGAGTCGTTCTTGCGCCGCCCGTTCGGGCGGCTCCGTGAGGCTTTGCTGCGCGAGGAGATCGAGATGGACGGAAGAAGAAAGAAGAGAGAAGAAGATTTTCTTAGAAGGTCCCGTGCGGCGGCAGCCGGCGCTCTGTTCCTGTCGTGTCTCGGTTCGGCGAGCGCGAGGGGAGGCGAAGCGGGCGGGCCGTCGCCCTCGGCGTCGCCTTCGGCCACCGCCTCGGTGTCGGCCTCGGAAGAAGCCGACGCGCTCGTCGCCGAGGCGCTCGCGAAGAACCCGGATCTCGCCGCTGCGCGTCAGGAGGCGGCGGCCGCCCGCGCGCGCGTCCCGCCCGCGGGGTCCCTGCCGGACCCGATGCTGACCGTGAACTACGAGAACGACGGCGTGTCGCCGTCCCTCGGCGTCGAGCCGATGTCGCGCCTGCAGTTCATGGCGCAGCAGGCGATCCCGTTTCCGGGGAAGCTCGGGCTCCAGGAGCGCATCGCGAAGGCGGATGCCGATCGGTCCGCCACGCGGCCCGAGCGCGCGATGCTCGTGCTCGAGGCGGCCGTGAGACGCGGGTACGCGACGCTCCTCGAGGCGCGGGAGAACCTCCGTCTCGTGGACGAGCAGGTCGGGACCTGGCGCGAGATCGAGGAGGTCGTCCGCGTCCGGTACTCGGCCGGGATGGGCACACAGCAGGACGTCCTGCGCGCCCAGAGCGAGCGCACGCGCCTGCTCCAGCAGCGTCGAAGGGACGAGTCCGCCGAAGAGAGGGCCCTCGTCGAGCTCCGCCGGATCCTCTTTCGGCCGGCAGACGCGCCGGTTCCGACGGAGCGCCGGCTCGTCCCCGGCGAGCCCCTCGCCGCACCGCCGGCCGAGGAGTTCCTGAAGATCGCCCTCGAGACAACGCCCGAGCTGAGGGAGGCCGCTCTCGCGAAGGAGAGCTCGCGCCTCACCGGGGAGCTTGCCCGCCGCAACCTCCGGCCCGACTTCGTGGCATCTGCGGCCTACATGAACCGCGGCTCCATGCCCCTCATGTGGTCTGCCGGCGTCGGGGTTTCCGTTCCCCTCTGGGCCGGCAGGAAGCAGCGCCCGCTGATCGTGGAAGCGCGAAACCTGTTCGAGGCTGCTTCGGCGACCGAGGCGTCGCTGCGGCGCCAGGCTCTGGCGCGGACCGAGGAAAGGCTGATCAGGATCCGGCAGCTTACGGACGAGTCTCGGCTCGACTCCGAGGCCCTCCTCGTGCAGGACCGCCTCACGGTGGATGCCGCGCTCGCGAGCTACAGGACCGGATCGGTCCCCTTCGTGACCGTTCTCGAGGCCCTCAGCACCAAGTTCACCGATCGCCGCGCCGCCGTCGCGCGGCTCGCCGATCTCCTCCGCGCCGACGCCGACCTTCGCGAGTTCTCTCTCGACGGGGGCCCGTCCTCATCCGCCACGAAATCACCCGCTCTCTCCGCCGGCTCCGCGCCGCGGATGTAGGAAGGCTGCCGCATGAAACCCACGTCACGCCGCTTCGCGCGGCTCGTCCTCTCCGCCGTCCTCGCCGTCGCCGCCCCCGCTGCCGTCTTACTCGGCACGAGTTGCGGGAAGAAGGGCGCGACGTCCGTCGCGGCAAAGAAGTACCAGTGCCCCATGCACCCGGAAGTCGTCAGGGACGCTCCCGGGGATTGCCCGATCTGCGGCATGAAGCTCGTCCCGATGGAGGCGTCGCCCGCCACGACCGCGGCGAAGACGACGTCCCCCGGACCCGAGGGCCTCACCACCGTGACGGTCGACGCCCGCAAGGGAAGTCTCCTGGGTCTCAAGACCGTGGCCGTCATCCGCGCGCCGTTCGAAACGTCGATCCGGACGACGGGCCGCGTCGCCCCGGACGAGCGTCGCGTCCATCACGTCCACACGCGTTACGAGGGTTTCGTGGAGCATGTGACCGCCGACTTCACGGGCAAGTACGTGAAGAAAGGCGAGGCGCTCGCGCTCATCTACAGCCCCGAGCTCTATGCGACGCAGCAGGAATACCTCCTCGCCCTTCGGGCCTCGCGCTCGCTCGGGCCCTCCGGCGTCCCGTCCGTCGCGCAGGGAGGGCGCGACCTGCTCGACGCCGCGCGCCAGCGGCTCCTGCTCTGGGAGATCACGCCGGCCGACATCGAGCGGATCGAGAGGAACGGCGAGCCGATTCGCGCCATGCCCGTCTACGCGCCGGTTTCCGGCTTCGTCACGGGGCGCACGGCGTACCACGGCATGAAGGTGATGCCGGCCGACACGCTCTTCGACATCCTAGACCTCTCGGCGGTCTGGGTGCTCGCGGACGTCTACGAGTACGAGCTGCCTCGCCTCTCGCTCGGCGAGAAGGCGACGATGACGCTCTCCTACTGGCCGGGCCGTTCCTGGG
>JAMQPJ010000583.1 GCA_023717585.1 Thermoanaerobaculia bacterium | reverse complement strand
GGCGGTGCGCGCGCACACGCTCGCGGGCGATGCGCTGGCCGCTCACGTGAAGGAGAAGAGCGTCAAGGCGGCGGCCGAAGGCGAGGACGGCGAGAGCCCCGACAAGGACATCCCGTCGCTTCTCGCGTACGTCGAGGCGCTCGGGAAGGACGGACCGCGTTTCTCCGCGCTGCCGCAACCGATCCGCGCGGGCGGCGCCGCGATCGACCGGGAGGACTGCCGACAGTGCCATCAGCTCTACGGGGAGGGCGGCCGCCGCGGGCCAGTCCTCGCGCATCTCTTCGGCAAGCGCGACAAGGAATGGCTCGTCGCGCACTTCAAGGAGCCGAAGAAGCTCGTGCCGGGCTCGAAGATGCCCTCGTTCAAGTTCCTGCCCGACGCCGAGCTCTCGGCGATGTCCGACTATCTGCTCGCGCTGCCGTAGAGGCGGTTGCGGCGCCGGTTTCGACTGCGTCTCTACTCGAACCAGCCGACCACGTCGAGGATCACGTGCACGGTCCCCGAATTCTGGTCGCAGTGGACTCCGACGTCTCCTGCCGGTCCCAACCCGAGCACTGCGTTGTCGGCTCGCGTCTGCCCCGCCGAGTAACTGATCGTCGACGTCGCGGGAGGAGTGGAGTCGGCGGGATAGAGGCGCAGGGATCCCGCGGCGGTCGGCGCGGTGACGGTGACGTTCATAGCCGCGGCTTTCGCCGTCGGGGAAACGCCGCACTGGCCCGCGATCTGGAAGCTGCGGCCGCCGTTCGCGGAGAGGGCGGGACCGCCCAGCGGTCCGGCGGAGTTCCGCGTGTCCGCGACGCGGCAAGGCGACGCCGCGTGGAAGGAGAGCGCTGGCGACGCCGCGAGAAACCAGGGTCTCGCGGTCGGCTCCGCCTTGAAGAAAGAAAGCAAGAGTCCTCCGGCCTTCGTCTGTCCGGCCTGTGAGGGGTGTGTCCCGTCGGCCTGCAAATCACCCGGCTGCCAGGTCAGCCCGTCGGAGCGA
This sequence comes from Thermoanaerobaculia bacterium, assembly GCA_023717585.1. Classification (GTDB taxonomy): domain Bacteria; phylum Acidobacteriota; class Thermoanaerobaculia; order UBA5066; family UBA5066; genus Fen-183. Next base: position 13,399 of record JAMQPJ010000583.1, on the reverse strand, counting down.
GCCGTCGCTCCACTTGCCCAGAGATACGGTCCCCATCCGATCCACGGCGCGCCGGCGTTGTAATTCAGATCCCCCGCGCGAGAGTCCACGATTGTTCCGCCGTTCGCCATCTGGTCGATCTGAGCCTGCACGATCCACTTCACGGCGAAGCCGTACTCGTAGGCGTACGGTTCCGGGTTCAGCATCGTCGTCGCGTATCCGGCGTAGATCCGGCTGGAGAAGTAGACGAGCCTGAGGTTCGGATAGCGCGCCTTCATCGCCCGGACGATCTGACCCATCTGCGTCTCGAGCGTGTACGCGTCCGAGCTCGCGGACGGAAGGGACACGGTCGGCCCGGCGTTGGCGACCTTCACCCAGCCGATCTGCACCTGCTTCTCGGTCAGACCCGCCGGCGTGAGGTCCGAGTCGCGGACGCGGTCGTAGTCCGCGAGGGCCGGGGAGATCCAGAACGGAGCGGTCTTGCCGGACGCCGCGCCGTTGACGAGAACGAGCGTCGCGTGGTTGACGGCGGGGTCGACGGCGGCCTGTCCCACGAAGCTCCACGACGTGCAGGCCGCGGGGTTTGCCTGGTTGCAGAATTCCTGCGTCGTGTTCGACATGCCGATCGAGACCATGACGATCTTGCCGCCCGCGCTGGGGTTTCCGTTCGCGTCGAGCGGCGTGACCGAAGCGGCGCGTGCCGCGCCCGCAACCCCGTGCGCAATCGGCATGAGGTTTCCGCCGGGGTAGAGGCCGCCGGCGAATCCGAGGTAGGTCGCCGCGCCCATGTCGGTGAGAGGCGCGGCGGAAAACGCGGCGGCCGCAACGAGGCGCCGTCCGGGCGCCTCGGAGAGAATGGCGGCGGCGGCCACGAAGACCAGAAGAACGAGTTTCCGCATTCGAGCCACGAGAGCTTTCGACAGACCGCAAGGTCGGCGCCAAGACCGGAGAACCCGTGTCTCCAACGACTTAGGCATAGTCGGGGGTCGTTGAAGTGCGACTTTTCGTCACCCTCCTCGCAAAAGCTGCCGGCCCGCCCCCTACCTCTCCGTGAAGCTCTTCAGATCGATGCGCTGCGTGAGGAACCGACGGAACTCGTCCGGAGGAAGGGACGCGACCTGGCGCCCGGTCTTGTGCTCGATGTCGCCGAGGGCCTTCTCCCAAAGGTACTCGCGGCGCGCGATCTCGTCGAGGTCGCGCACCTTCCCGAAGTCCTGGACGAATTTGTTGTGGCGGCAGAGCATGCGGAAGGCGTGCTCGGTGTTCGGGCGCCGCACCGGCAGGCCGAGGATGCGGACGTCGTTGCCGACGTCGTGAATCGGCTGGCCCCACTCGTTGTATCCGCCGAAGATCGTGCCGAGCTTCTCGAGGGCGTTCGCGAGCTTCGGCTCCCCGCCCCGCTCGAGTGCCGCCTTCACGATCGGGAGCGTGACGTTGCGGAAGAGCGTGGGGTCGGCGAGGCGCACGTCGATGCCGATCTCCTCGCGCGTGATGCGGGCGATGTCGTCGGACCGGATTCGATTGTCCGTCGCGAGGTGGATGCGCTCGCCGATCGACTCGGGCACCGTGAGTGCCGCGAGAATTCCCTCGACGACACGATCCACGGGCACGAGATTCAGCTCGGCCGAGGCGTCCCCGGGAAAGCTCAGGGCGATCGCGCCGATGAGCCACGCCTTCCCCCGGCCCACGGCGTCCGCCTGCAGCGCGTCCATCGCTTCCTTCGAGCGTCCAAAGGCGTTGATGGGCGCGTTCACGACCTTCGTGTCGCCCCGGTTGTTGCCGGTCTTGCTGTGGCCGATGACGATCGACGGGAGAAGCTGCGACACGCGGAGGCCCTTGTCGACGAGCGTGTAGTCCGTCTCGAGGGACGCCATCGCCTTCGTGAGCTCGTAGAAGTTGTTGTAGAAGTTCCGCGGGAAGACGAGTGCGTTTTCCTGAGCGGTCGTCTTCTTCTTCCGCCCGTGGATGTAGGACGTCTCGATGGCGATGTGCTGGATGAACTTCGTGCCCTTGGCACCCTGGATCCCGAGGGCGAACTGAAGGGCATTGCGCGCCCCCTGCACGTTCGCGCGGAAGGAGTTCTCGTACGTGTCGTCGAAGGAGACGCTCGCGGCGCAGTGGACGACGTGGGTAAGCGTCTTCTTGAGGCGCGCCATCTCGCGCGGCGCAATCCCGAGATCCGGCTTCTCGATGTCTCCGCCCAAGAAAACGAACTTTTTCGCCTTCGCCCCCGTGATGTGAAGGCGCTTCAGGAGAAGCGCGCCACGCTGCGCGGGCGACACGACCCGGAGGACTTCCTTCGTCTTCGGGTCGCGGACGCTTTCGGGCCGCACGACGGAGACGAGGCGCTCGATGCGCCGGTCGTTCGCGGCCTGCGCGAGGAGCTCCTTTCCCAGGAATCCTGTCGCGCCCGTCAGGAGCACGTGCAGCCGGGGGCTCCGGCCGCGCGCCTTGAGGAGCAGGCGTGCGTCGCGCTGCAGCTTCTCGATGCGAGCCTTGACCTCTTTCTCGGAGAGGTGCGACGCCTCGCGGAACTTGAAGAAGACGTCGCGGTCGGTCACGCCGATCAAGCTCCTGGCTCTCTTTTCGACGGCCTTGCTTCCCATCGCGGAGCCGAGCGTCTCGGCGAGCTTGATCCCGAGGAGGTTCACCTTCCTGAGGCCGTCCTTGACGGCGTTTTCATTGCCGGTCCACTGGATCAGCCGGCTCGCGAGGTATTGGGCGGTGACGTCGATCGGGTTCTTGTCCCGGTGGGCGCCAACGAGCAACTCGTCGGGGTCGATCGGCCGCAGCACTTCCTTGCCGGTCGCGAGGCTCACCTTCGCGATATAGCGCGAGGGAGAGCTCTCCCACAGCATCTCGCCCTTCGGGTTCAGCGTCGGCGTGATCTCCCGCGACGGGGCTTCTGCGGTCCCTCGCTCGGGCGGGGCCGTTCTGGAACTGACCATGGGTCCTCCGGAAAAAAGGAGCGCCATTGTAGTCCCGGGCCGCGTCAACCCAGGGCCGCGATGAAATCCTCCGCCGCGAGCGCGACGGCGAGAGCCGCATCGTTGCCGGCCTCGAGATAGAGCGTCGCGGAGGGATCGGCGACGCGCGCGAGCGCGCCTGCGCGAACCTCCTTCACGTCGTCTCCGTCGAACGCGGCGAGGCGCCCGGAGAACACGGCGAACGCGCGGACGCCGCGAAAGACCCACCGCGCGCCCGGAGGCGGGCCGAGCCTGAGCACGGCGAGGCGCGCCTCGGGCAGACGGGCGAGCACGCGGAGGCCGGTGATTCCGGGAAAGGCCGCGCCCGCGACGCCGTCGCGTTTCGTGTGATGGTGGGGTTGGGGTGACGTTCGGGAGATTTCTTCGAGTGAAAGAGAGGAAGTGCGCGCGCCGGATGGCGACTGTGCGGCGCGGACGGCCGCGACGCCGGCCGCCCAGATCAGCACATCGCCGGGTGAGGTCGCAGTGGCACCGGCCCCGCCGCCGCCCTCGAGCACCAGCAGCGCCGCCGCGCGGCCCTTGCCTTCTTCCCCTTCTAAGAAGAATCCACCGCAACCGTCACCGAGCCGCAACAGGCTTTCAGAAGGAACCGTGTCGAATCCGAAAACCGATATGCCCGGCGCGTGCGCTGTGCGCGGCGGAGGCGGCACGGGGCCGCGCCTCTCGTCGCCCTTCGGAATCTCCTTCGCGGCGGCAGGCGGCCCGGCGGGCTTCTTTCTCCCGAAGAGCCATTTCACGTTCACAGAAGCGACTCTAGCGCGGCCGCCCGTTCGGGAGCTCAGAAGAGCTTCGTCGTCCCCTGATAGACGAAGTCGCCCGTCCGGTTGTCGATGACGGTCGCGAAGCTGAAGATCGGGACGTCGCTCGTGACGAAAAGCACGGCGTCGGTCGTGACGACGTCTCCACGGCCGGTGGACGCGAAGATGTCGTTGAGCTGATGCGCCTCGAACGGCGCGAGCGTCAGGGAGGTCGTGCCGATCAGGGTGCCGTCCGACGTCTCGAGCCGGAAACCGACGTTCGTCGCGACGACCTGCGGGTTGTAGACGCCGACGTTCGTGCGGAAGCCCGACGAGGAGTCTCCGCCGTTGCCGCCGAGGCCGACGAACACGGCGTTGCCGTTCGCCGCCGTCGCGGGCAGCGCGGCTATCGACGCCCCCGCCGTCGCGGCGGGGAGGGCCGGTGAGTACGTCCTCGAGAGCGTGTAGAGAGCCTCCGGGACCTGGGACGTCACGAAGAGCTCCAGCGCTCCCGCGGACTCGGCCGAGCCGAACAGCGTCGACACGACGTCCGGGACCGTCTTCGAGCTGGAGCCGTCCATCTGGAAGGAGGCAAACCCCGATCCGCAGTCCTGTCCCACGAAACAACGGTAGCGGGCCGTCACGGTGACGGGATTCGGGTCGCGGTTGAAGAGCCAGAGGTCGGTGTGAAAAAAGATGCCGTTCTGACCATGCACCGACGCGATCGACGGGACCGTCGTCGTCTGGACGAACGTCGTGACATCCGGATCGCCCTCGATGCGGATGGGGATCCCGAGGCGGTGGTAGATCCCGAGGGGCTGCGACAGGTTGTCCACCTCGACGACGGGGCACCCCGCCCGGGTCCGGACGAGCAGCGAAATCGTCCCCGGGGGAGCCGTGACGATCGAGCCTTGAAAAACGACGGCCGTCTGCGGCGCGATCGCCGGACCGGCGAAGACGAACGGCACGGCGGCGTTGAGACTGGTGGAGCCGATCGTGACGGTCGCGACCGAGGTGCCGATGAGCGTCCCGGTGAACGACAGGGCTCGCGCCGTCAGAGCGAGCCGGTAGGTGCCGGGGGACGTGAACTGCAGGTACAGCGTCACGCCGGTGAGCGTCTTCCCCGGAAATCGGGGCACGTAGAAGCCGTGGCCTACGAACGGCTCCGACCCCGGAAAAGTCCAGGGGCAGTCGATGAGGGCGGGCGAATCCGCCCCGAGCGGCCGGACGGCGAGAGCGAAGAGGGCAAGGAGCAGCAGACGGCGCACGGCGGACCTCCTCTCCGGAAGAACAGACGATTCTAGTCTTCTAGAAGTGTGATCGGTTAACGCGGCGGCGGCGTCCGGTCGTCACCTGCTCCCGAGAAGCACGCGGAGGCGCTGCGCGCCGGCGCGACTGACGGGAAGGCGGGCCTCGTCGTGGAGGACAGCCGTGGAGGCGCCCGTCGCCGAGCCCTCGACGCGCGCGAGGCGGTCGACGTTGAGAAGAAACGACCGGTGGATTCTCACGAAGCGCTCCTTCGGGAGCGCGGCTTCGAGGCTTGCGAGAGTCTGCTTCTTGATGTGATTCCGGCCGCCCGAGGAGAGCAGAACATAGTCGTCCTCGGCCTTCACGTAGTCGATCTTCTCGACGGGCAGCACCGTCACCGTGACGCCGTCCTTCACGACGACGCGCGAGAGCGGCGCCCCGCGCCCCGCGAGCGTCAAGGCGGGCGGCGCGCCGCCCGCCGCCAGCCGCGTGCGCGCCCGCTCGAGCGCTCGGTCGAAGCGCGCCCGGTCGAACGGCTTGAGGAGGTAATCCACGGCATTCGCGTCGAACGCCTTCAGCGCGTACTGGTCGTAGGCGGTGACGAAGATGACCGCCGGGCGGCCCGCGGCGTCGCGGTCGATCAGTTCGAGCACCTCGAGCCCGTCGAGCTGCGGCATCTGGACGTCGAGGAAGAGGATGTCGGGCTTCGTCTCGGCGACGGCCCGGACGGCCTCGAAGCCGTTCGCGCACTCGGCCAGAACCCGGATGTCCGGGTGGGCGGCGAGAAGCTGGCGCACGAGGGACCGCGCGAGCGCCTCGTCGTCCACGAGCACGGCTCCGAGAAGAGGGGCGGGCACGGCGCGAGGATAGCCCGGGCCCGCGAGGAGCCGCGTCAGAGACCCGCGGGCAGCTCGATCTCGGCGCGGAAGCGCGAGTCGATCCGGCTGGCGGCGAACCGTCCTGCGGCACCCCAGGACGCCTCGACCCGTCGCGCGACGTTCGCGAGGCCGAGGCCCGTGCCCTCCTTCTTCGGTGCGTTCGCGTCCGCCGGGTTCTCGACGACGATCGTGACGCGGTCGCCGAAGCGCTTCGTGACGATTGTCAGGGTTCCGCCCTCGAGGCGCCCGGCGATTCCGTGCTTGACGGCGTTCTCGACCAGGGGCTGCAGAAGGAGCGGCGGCACGAGCGCGCCGTCGGCGGCCGGGTCGAAGTCCTCGGCCACGGTGAGGCGGTCGCCGAAGCGCACGCGCTCGACCGCGAGATAGCGATGCGCGAGCGCGAGCTCCTCGAAGAGCGGAATCGAGGCGCGCTCCGACATGCCGAGGGTCGTTCTCAGGAAGTCGGAGAGGAGCGCGCACATCGAGCGCGCCTCCTCCGGGCGGACGGCAACGAGGGCCGCGATCGAGTTCAGGCTGTTGAAGAGAAAGTGCGGGTTGAGCCTCTCCCGGAGGGCCTGAAGCTCAGCCTCGCGGGCCATCGTCCGGAGCTCCGCCGCGCGGCGCTCCTGGCTGCGCGCCGCCTCCGCGGCCTCGAGCACGTAGTGCATCGCGAGGACGAGGAGGTAGAGGAGAACCCCGAGGAGAAACACGACGGGGCCGGCGTGGGCGAGGCGGTCGGGCAGGGTCTCGAACACGGGGAGAAGCGCGAGTACCCACGCCAGCGTCGTGCCCGAGAGAAGCCAGAGCGAGGCGGCGACGAGCGAGGCGACCGCGAGCGCCGACGCGGTCGCGAGGAGCCGGGCGGAGTCGACGGGGAAGGCCCTGCACAGATACCAGGACGAGAGGCACAGGAACGCGTAGAGGAGTCCGAGCGGCGCCGCGAGGGCGGCCGCCTCGAGGAGAGAGAGCCCTCCCGCGAGCATGAGAAGCCCGCCGAGGATCGCGGTCAGCGGAATCCAGCCGAGAAGGTAGACGCCGAGGCGTCCCGGCTGCGTGAAGAAGGGGTGCATCGCGCGCCCCTAGTTCTTGATGCCGAGGCCGCCGAAGAGGATGAAGCCGGTGACGAGAAGCTGCTTCCGGGTATTCCCGGGATCGCCCGCGGAGTGTCGGCTCTTGTCGTCCGTGCCGCCGAAGATCGGGACGACCTTCAGGATCACGTTCCAGTCCTCGGGCACGCGAAAGCTGCCCCCGCCGCAGAAGCAGAAGACATCGATGACCGCTTTATCGCCCGCCATCGTCGAGTCCCGGAGGTCCAGGTCGAATCCGCCGAAGACGGCGTTCGCCTGCCCGCCCTGGAAGTTCGGGGAAATGATGCGGCGCTCGCCGCCGCCGAAGACCGCCCACTCGTTCAGGGTGCCGCCGGGGTTCGCGGACGCGTCCCACGAGCGGGAGCCCGGGCGCTGCCCGAAGACGATCCGGAGGCCGATGAAGACGAGGATGAGCGGGAAGAGATAGCTGAGCCTGAAATGAATGAAGCCGAACGTCCGGAGGAACAGGAGCGCGCCGGCGGCGATCAGGATGGTTCCGGTGAAGAACGACCGTGCGGCGAGCTTCGTGACGCCGACGGCGACGAGGACGAGCGGCCAGAATTTCCAGAATTCCCTGATCTCGATCACGCCGAAATTGTCGAGCGTGAAGAGCGCGCCCGCGGCGATGAGAAACACGCCGATGACGAGCCGGGACATCGTGTCGGGACGGGGGCTGGTGTCCGGGGTTCCTTTGAGCTCTCTGCTGTCCATGGTGATGTCTCCCGGTGGAAAGGTACGGCACCCGGGCGCGGTCGGCCTGGTTTTTTCGGCGAATCGACCTCCCGTGGCGGCGAGTGGCCGCGGGGCGGACGTGCTAGCGTTGCGAACGCTCCCATGACGGGCTTTCCCGAAACGCGAGGTTCCCTGATCGCCGCGATGACGAGCGGGGACCGACGAGAAAGAGACCGCGCGCTCGAGACGCTCGCGGGGGCCTACTGGAAGCCGGTCTACACGTACGTGCGCCTGAAGGCGGGCCGAGAGCACGAGGACGCGGCCGACCTGACGCAGGAGTTTTTCGCGCAGCTCGTCGAGAAGGACTGGCTCGCGAGGTTCGACCCCTCGAAGGCGCGGCTGAGGACGTATCTGCGCGTCCTCGTGGACGGGCTCGTCGCGAACGAGTCGAAGGCAAGAGGGCGCGTCAAGCGCGGAGGCAGGCTGCAGATCCTCTCGCTCGACTTCGACGCCGTCCGGCGCGAAACCGAGGAGAACCCCGTCGCGGGCGAGCTTTCACCGGAGGATTTCTTCGAAAGGGAGTGGGTGCGGAGCGTCTTCTCGATGGCGGTCGAGCGCTTCCGCGAAACCTGCGCGAGAGACGGGCGGGAGCTTCGGTTCTCGCTCTTTTCGGCCTACGACCTCGAGGGTGACGCCGCCGTGGAGAGGCCGCGTTACGCGGACCTCGCTCGACGATTCGGAACGACCGCCGTGAACGTCACGAACCAGCTCGCGGCCGCGCGCCGCGACTTCCGCGCGATTGTCCTCGACGTCCTTCGCGAGCTCACGGTGTCCGACGCCGAATTCCGGCTCGAAGCGCGGGCTCTCCTCGGCGTGGAGCCGTCATGAGGCTCGAAGACGCGGCGCTGGAGCGCCTGCGCGAGGCCGTCCGCGCGCCCGACCTTTCCGGCACGCCTTACCGGCTCGTCGGGCCGATCGGATCGGGCGGAATGGGCGCGGTCTTCGAGGTCGACGACGGGCGTCTCGGGCGGCACGTCGCGCTGAAGGTCGTGGACGTTCCCCTCGACGGCGAGGGTCCCGCCGAGGCGCTTCTCCACGAGGCGAGGGTTCTCGCGGGCCTCGAGCACCCGGGACTCGTGCCCGTGCACGACGCGGGCCGGCTGGCGGACGGCCGGGCGTTCTACGTGATGAAGCTCGTACGGGGCGAACGCCTCGATGCGCACCTCGCCCGCGTTCCGCTCCTGCCGGAGCGCCTCCGGCTGTTCCTGCGCGTCTGCGAGCCTGTCGCGTTCGCGCACGCGCACGGCATCCTCCACGGCGACCTCAAGCCGTCGAACGTGATGGTGGGCCCGTTCGGCGAGGTCCTCGTCCTCGATTGGGGCCTCGCGCGGGCCCTCGCGCCGAAGGAGGGAGAGGCGACGGCGCAGCTCGCGATGGGAACTCCCGGCTTCATGGCGCCCGAGCAGGCCTCTGGACGCAACGCCGACGCCCGGGCCGACGTTTTCGGCCTGGGCGCCGTCCTGGACGCGGCTCTCCGTGTCGCGCCGGCCTCGCCGCGTTCGAAGGCGCTTGCCGCCATCCTGGCCCGGGCGACGGCCGAGGAACGGAACAGCCGCTATCCCGATGTCGCTAGCCTCGCGGCCGACGTCGCGCGATTGCTCGACGGAGAGCGGGTCGAGGCCCATGCCGAGGGGCCCGCCGAGCGCGCCGTGCGTCTCCTCAGGCGCCACCGGGTCGCTGTCGCTCTCGTCCTCGCGTATCTCGCGGTGCGTGGACTCTTCATCTTCCTCAGGAGTTAAAGGATCTCGCGGGAACGTTGAAGAGAAGGTTGGAGGAGGATGCGATGAACAAGGTGTTGCTCGGGTTGCTCGTCGGAACGGGACTGGGGGCTCTCGACGGGCTCACGGCCTGGTTCACGCCGGAAGTGAGAGCCCAGATCGCGACGATCGTCATGGGGTCCACGTTCAAGGGTCTCGTGGCGGGCGTCCTGATCGGCCTTTTCGCGCGAAAGGTGAAATCCGTGCCGGCGACGCTCGTCTTCGGAACGGCGCTCGGGCTGCTGTTCGCGTACCTCGTCGCGCACATGCAGGGCAAGTACTACTTCGAGATCATGCTGCCGGGCGCGATCGTCGGCCTCCTGACCGGCTACGTGACCCAACGCTACGGGAAGCCGATGACGGCCGCCTGAGCCGTCGACGGCGCGCGGGCCGGCTCGTACCCGAGGTTCGGCGACAGCCACCGCTCGGCATCGGCGAGGGAGATTCCCTTGCGCCGGGCGTAGTCCTCGACCTGGTCGCGTGAGAGGCGGCCGACGCCGAAGTAGTGCGCCTCGGGATGGGCGAAGTAGAACCCGCTGACGGAGCTCGCGGGCGTCATCGCGAAGCTCTCGGTGAGCGAGATCCCGGCCTGCGCCTGTGCATCGAGGATCGCGAAGAGCGTGCGCTTCTCGGTGTGGTCGGGGCAGGCGGGATAACCGGGCGCCGGCCGGATGCCGCGGTAGCGCTCCTTGAGGAGGTCGTCCGGCGTGAGGCTCTCGTTTTGCCCGTAACCCCAGTCCTGGCGCGCGCGCTGGTGGAGCATCTCGGCGAACGCCTCGGCGAGCCGGTCCGCGAGCGCCTTGACGAGGATCGAGGAATAGTCGTCGTGCTCCTTCTCGAACGCGCGGCAGAGCGCGTCGACGCCGAGGCCCGCCGTCACGGCGAACGCGCCGACGAAGTCCGCGCGGCCGCTCGACAATGGAGCCACGAAGTCGGCGAGAGCCTCGAGGGGCTGCCCCTCCGGCTTCTCCATCTGCTGCCTGAGCGTGTGCAGCGTCGCGAGCGGGCGCGCCCTTGCCGTGTCCGCAAAGAGGCGGATGTCGTCGCCATCCGCGTTTGCCGGGAAGAACCCGTAGACGCCGCGCGCGGAAAGCAGGCGCTCCTTCACGATGCGGTCGAGGAGCGCGCGCGCGTCCGCGAAGAGCTCCTGCGCCTTCTCACCGACGATCGGGTCCCGGAGAATCTGCGGATACCTTCCGCGCAGCTCCCACGCGTGGAAGAACGGCGACCAGTCGATGAAAGGCACGAGGTCGGCGAGCGGCACGTCGCCGAGGGCGCGCGCGCCGGTGAATGCCGGCACGGCGAGGTCCGCGCCGGCCCAGTCGAAACGCGGCGTGCGGGCGCGGGCCGCGGCGAGAGACACGAGGGGCCTCGACGTCCGCTTTTCGTGCTCGGCGACGAGAAGTGCCTGCTTCTTCCGGTTCGCGTCGGCGACGGAGGCCGCCTCGGCGCCGAGGAGGCCGCTGACCGCGCCGACGGCGCGCGACGCATCGAGGACGTGGGCGACGGGCGGCCCGTAGGCGGGCGCGATCTTCACGGCGGTGTGGACGGGGCTCGTCGTGGCGCCCCCGATGAGGAGGGGGACCGTGAAGCCCGCCCGTTCCATTTCCCGGGCCACGTGGACCATCTCGTCGAGGGACGGCGTGATGAGGCCGGAAAGACCGATCACGCGCGCGCCGTGCTCCTTCGCGGCCGCGAGGATGCGATCCGAAGGCACCATGACCCCGAGGTCCACGACGGCGTAGCCGTTGCATTGCAGCACGACGCCCACGATGTTCTTCCCGATGTCGTGCACGTCGCCCTTCACGGTCGCGAGCAGCACCACAACCTGCGAGGAGGCGGCGCCCGGCTTCTTTTCGGCCTCGAGGTAAGGCTGCAGGTACGCGACGGCCTTCTTCATGACGCGCGCGCTCTTGACGACCTGCGGGAGGAACATCTTTCCCGAGCCGAAGAGGTCGCCGACGACGTTCATCCCCGCCATCAGGGGTCCCTCGATGACGGCGAGCGGCGCGCCGTACTTTTGCCGCGCTTCCTCGACGTCGGCGTCGATGAAGTCCACGATTCCCTTGACGAGCGCGTGCGACAGGCGTTCCTCGACGGCGCCGCTCCGCCAGGCGCCGGCGACGACCTCGGCCTTGCCGGTCCTCTTCACGGATTCGGCGAAGGCGACGAGGCGTTCCGTGGCGTCGGGGCGGCGGTTCAGGAGAACATCCTCGACGAGGGCGAGGAGGTCCTTCGGGATCTCCTCGTAGACCGCGAGCTGGCCGGCGTTCACGATGCCCATGTCGAGACCGGCGGCGATCGCGTGGTACAGGAAAGCCGCGTGCATGGCTTCCCGGACCGCGTTGTTCCCCCGGAACGAGAAGGAGATGTTCGAGACGCCGCCCGACACCTTCATGTGCGGGAGGCGCGCCTTGATCCGTTTCGTGGCCTCGAGGAAATTCAGCGCGTAGGCGTCGTGTTCCTCGATGCCGGTCGCGACCGTGAGGATGTTCGGATCGAAGACGAGGTCCTCGGGCGGAAAGCCGATCTCCTCGGTGAGAATCTTGTAGGCCCGCTCGGCGATCGCGACCTTCCGCTCGACGGTCGTCGCCTGCCCCTCCTCGTCGAAAGCCATGACGATGACGGCCGCTCCGTAACGGCGGACGAGGCGCGCGTGCTTCCGGAAGGAATCCTCGCCCTCCTTGAGGCTGATCGAGTTGACGACGGACTTGCCCTGCAGGCACTTCAGCCCGGCCTCGATCACGTCCCATTTCGAGCTGTCGAGCATGATGGGCAGCTTCGCGATGTCCGGCTCGGCCGAAAGGAGGTTCAGGAACCGCGTCATCGCCGCTTTCCCGTCCAGCATTCCCTCGTCCATGTTCACGTCGAGGACGTTCGCGCCCCCTTCGACCTGCTGGCGCGCCACGACGAGCGCCCCCTCGTAGTCGCCCGCGAGAACGAGCTTTTGGAACTTCGGAGATCCCGTGACGTTCGTCCGCTCGCCGACGAGAGTGAACGTCTCCTCGGGGCGGAGCGTGTAAGGCTCGAGGCCGGATAGACGGGTACGGCGCTCAGGAGCGGGGATTCGCCTCGGGGGCAGCCCCTTGACGGCGTCCGCGATCGCGCGGATGTGCGCGGGCGTCGTGCCGCAGCAGCCCCCCACGATGTTCACCCAGCCTTCGCGGGCGAAGCCGCCGATGTCGGCGCTCATGATCCCGGGCGTCTCGTCGAAGCCCCCGAACGCGTTCGGGAGCCCGGCGTTCGGGTAGGCGCTCAGGAACACCGGCGCGATGCCGGACAGCTCCTCGATGTAGGGCCGCATCTCCTTCGCGCCGAGCGCGCAGTTGATTCCGACCGACAGGAGCGGCGCGTGCGAGACTGAATTCCAGAACGCCTCCACCATCTGACCCGAAAGCGTCCGCCCCGACTTGTCCGTGATCGTGACCGAGACCATGAGCGGAACGCTCCGGCGCGCAGCCTCGAAGTGCTGGAGCGCGGCGAACAGCCCCGCCTTGAGGACGAGCGTGTCGAAGACGGTCTCGAAGAGCAGGAAATCGACCCCGCCGTCGATCAGGCCGCGGATCTGCTCCGCATAGGCCGCGACGAACTCGTCGAAAACGTGGGTTCTCTTTCCGGGATCGTTCACGTCCACGGCGAGCGACAGCGTGCGGTTCGTGGGGCCGACCGCGCCCGCCACGAAGGCGTCCTTCCCCGTGGCGGCGCGGTGCGCGTCCACGGCACGGCGGGCGGCGCCCGCCGCCGCGACGTTCATCTCGTATGCGAGGCTCTCCATGCCGTAGTCCGCGAGGGAGATCGCCTGGGCGTTGAACGTGTTCGTCTCGAGGATGTCGGCGCCCGCCTCGAGATACTTCCGGTGGATGTCCTCGACGATCGCGGGCTGCGTCAGGACGAGGAGGTCGTTCGCGCCCTTCAGGTCCTTCGGATGGTTCCGAAAACGCGCGCCGCGATAGCCCGCCTCGTCCAGATGGTGGGCCTGGATCATGGTCCCCA
>JAMQPJ010000577.1 GCA_023717585.1 Thermoanaerobaculia bacterium | reverse complement strand
GAAAAGACTAGTTCAGGTGCGGCTCGAACTTCTTCTCGAGCGAGGCCTGCGGCGAAACACCGACCACGCGCTCGACGATCTGGCCGCCCTTGAAGAGCATGAGCGTCGGGATGGACATGATCCCGTAGCGCTCGGCGACGGACGGCACGTCGTCGACGTTCAGCTTCGCGACCGTGACCTTGTCGCCCCATTTCGCGGCGAGCGACTCGACGATCGGGCCTACCTGCCGGCAGGGGCCGCACCAGACGGCCCAGAAGTCCACGAGGACGGGCTTCGCGCTCTTCAAGACGGTGGATTCGAACGAACCTTCGTTCAGCTCGAGGACGTTTGCGGACATGTGGGGGGTTCCTTTCTGGGCGGCCTTGCGATTGGGGCTTGGCGATTCGAGCGCGATCTTCGATGGTAGGGTGCAGCCCGTGAGAGCGTCAAGCGCGAGGTCCTCGCGGGCTCGCTGGGGTCAGCACTTTCTCGTAAACACGGCCACGATCGAGAAAATTCTCGATGGACTCGGAGCCCGGGAGGGGGAGACCGTCGTCGAGGTGGGTCCGGGGCGCGGCGCGCTCACCCGGCCGCTCCTCGACCGGGGCGTCCGCATCCTGGCTTTCGAGGTCGATCCGGTTCTCGCGGCCCGCCTGTCGCTGGAGCTCGCGGAGCGGGCGCTCTTCGTCGAGACGGCCGACGCCCTCCATGCCGACGTCCACGAGGCGCTGTCGCGGATCGGGGCGGCGCCGCCGGTGCCGTGCGTCGGCAATCTCCCGTACGAGAGCGCCACCCCCATGCTGCGCGCGTTCGTCCGGCGGCCTGATCTCTACTCGCGCCTCGTCGTCATGATCCAGAAGGAAGTCGCCGACCGGATCGTCGCTCCGCCCGGCGGCGACGCGTTCGGATTCCTGACGCTCGACGTCGGCGCGCACGCGGCCGCGCGGCGCCTCTTCGACGTCTCGCGCGGCGACTTCTCGCCTCCGCCCAAGGTGAGGTCGTCGGTTCTCGAGCTCGTGCCGCATGCCCCCCCGGCCGACGCGGAAGAGGCGCTTCGCGTGGCATCGGCCGGCTTCACGTCGCGGCGGAAGACGCTCGTGAACGCGCTGACGCCTCTCTGGGGCCGCGAGCGCGCCGCCCGGGCCGTGGCGGGGGCGGGTCTGCCGCCGACGGCTCGGGCCGAGACGCTCGGTCTGGACGTGTTTCGCGCGCTCGCGCCGAGGCTCGGTCCGCCCGGCAAATAGCCCGGAATCCGTCATCTCGCCTGTTACAATTCCTCGATGTCGGTGACCCTCGGTCAGGCCGTCCTGCTCGGCATCGTGCAGGGCCTGACGGAGTTTTTGCCCGTCTCCTCGACGGCGCATCTGGCGCTCGCGCAGCGTTTTCTTCCCGGTTTCGCGCAGCCCGGAATCCTCTTCGACGTCCTGCTTCACGTCGGGACGCTCTTCGCCGTCGTCGTCTACTTTCGATCGCGGATCGGCGCGACGTTCGCGGGGATCGTCTCGGCCGACGCGGCCCAGCGGCGGCAGGCGTGGAAGCTCGTTTCACTGCTCGTGATCGCGGTGGCGCTCACGGGCGCCGTGACGCTCCCCCTCAAGCGGTTCGCGATCGAGGGCATGACGGAATTCCGCCGGATGGGGTTCGCGCTCGTCGGGACGTCCGCGCTCCTCTTCGTCGCGCAGCGCGTGGGAAATGCCCGCGGAGAGGGCGGACGCACGCTCGAGAAGATGCGCCCGCGGGATGCGGCGCTCATCGGCGTATGCCAGTCGGTCTCGGCGGTCCTGCACGGCTTTTCGCGCTCGGGAAACACGATCTCCGTCGGCCTCTTCACGGGCCTATCGCGACGGGCGGCGGCCGAGTTCTCGTTCCTGCTGTCGATCCCGACGATCCTGGCAGCCGCTGCGGTCGAGAACGTTCACGCGTACCGGCACCGGACCGGTCCGGTCTTCGACGGCGTCGCGCTGCCGGCGTATGTCGCCGGGATGGTCGTCGCTGCGGTCGTCGGGTACGTTGCCGTCGGGTTTCTCCTGAAAGTGGTCGTGTCCATGCGTCTGACCGCGTTCGTCGTGTATTGCGGGGTGCTGGGCCTGCTGCTCATCGTCTTCGGGGACCTGCTTTCGAGCGGCGTCGCCGGCGACCTGAAGGTCGTTCCATAGTGGCAGCCGCAGGCGCGACGGCCGCGCCCGCCAGGCCCGTGCCGCCTCCGACCGCGCTCGCGCGGCGGCGCGACGAATTCCTCGGCATCGTTCTGTTCGCCGTGGGTCTCCTGCTCCTCGCGGCGCTCGTCTCGTACCACCCGAACGATCCTTCGCTCTTCTCCGCCGTCAACGACCAGGGCGTCCGGCCGCGAAACTGGGCGGGGCGCCTCGGCGCGTCCTTCGCGGACGGGAGCCTCCAGTTCTTCGGCCTCGCCGCGTTCGTCGCGCCGTTCGCGCTCTTCGTCGTCGGATGGAGGCGCTTCCTGTCGAGGCCGGCGGGCGCGTGGGGCACGAAGGGCCTCGGCGTCCTCCTCGTCGTGCTCACGCTCGCCCCCCTTTCGCACCTCGCGTTCGGGCGCCCCCGCGCGTTCGGCGGCGGTCTCGACGCCGGCGGTTTCGTGGGAGACCTCCTCGGCTCGCTCGCGGTCTCGGCTCTGAACGCGCCCGGCGCGACGATCCTCCTGTCCGCAGGCCTCCTGATCGGCCTCCTGCTCTCGACCTCCCTCTCCCTCGGGGACGGCTTTTCGGGCGCCAGCCTGCGTTTCTCGGGCTGGTGGCGAGGCTTCGTCCTCGAGCGCCGCCGAACGCGCGAACAGGCGGTGAAGGAAAAGCAGCGGCGGGACGTCGTGAAGAAGCACTTGGAGCGCGCCCGGGAGGACGCGGCGCACCCAGCGCCCGAAAAGTCCCAGGAGCCCGAGGGGGACGTCGTCTACATCCCGTCGGTGGCCACGCTCCGTGTCCGGGAGAGGGCCGGCGCAGGCCGGTTCTCGATCCAGAAGGCGGGCGGCCCCGAGGTCGAGACGCCGAGGCCCATCGCGCGGCCGGCGCGGCTCGAGAAGAAGGCCGAAGCGCCCCAGCGAATCCTGCCTTTCCCCGCCCAGCGCGATGCGTCGGGCTGGGTGTTCCCGCCCGTCAAGCTGCTGCGCGCGGCCCCCAAGAGAGACCGCGAGACCGACCGCGAGGAGTTCCGGCAGACGATGGAGCTCATCGCGTCCAAGTGCCTCGAGTTCGGCGTCGAGGGCACGGTGGACGCCTACACGCCGGGGCCGGTCGTGACGACGTACGAATTCAAGCCGTCGCAGGGCGTGAAGGTTTCGCAAGTCACGTCCCTCGAGAACGACCTCGCGCTCGCGCTCGCGGCCGAAAAAGTGCGCATCGAGCGCATGGCGGGCCGCGCCGCGGTCGGAATCGAGGTTCCGAACCGCAACCGCGACCTCATCGCGCTCCGCGAGGTGATCGAGAGCGAGAAGTTCCGGCGCTCGCCCTCGCTTCTCACGATCGCGCTCGGGATCGACGTGCACGGCGAGCCCGTCGTGGCGGATCTCGCGCGAATGCCGCACCTCCTCGTCGCGGGCCAGACGGGCGCGGGCAAGAGCGTGGGCGTGACGGGCATGATCACGTCCATCCTCTTCAAGGCCCGCCCGGACGAGGTCAAGTTCATCTTCGTGGACCCGAAGATGAACGACTTCAAGGACTACGATGACCTTCCGCACCTCCTCGTGCCCGTCATCACGGACCCGAAAAAGGCCGCGAACGCGCTCAAGTGGGCGGTGGACGAGATGGAGAGCCGCTACAAGCTCCTCTCGGAGTGGCCAGGCGTCCGTCACATCGAGCAGTACAACGCGGCGATTCGCGACCCGCGCTCGCTCGCCGAGGTCCGGGAGAAGATCGGCGATCGTCTGAAGGCGGACGAGAACGGCGTCATCGCGCCCATGCCGTACATCGTCATCGTGATCGACGAGCTGGCGGACCTCATGTTGACGGCCCCCCGCGAGATCGAGGAGTCCGTCGCGCGGCTCGCTCAGAAGGCGCGCGCCGTCGGCGTGCACCTCATCCTCGCCACGCAGCGGCCGTCCGTGGACGTCATCACGGGCACGATCAAGGCGAACCTCCCGTGTCGCATCGCCTACACGACGCGGACGCGGATCGACTCGCGGACCATCCTCGATTCCATGGGAGCCGAGTCGCTCCTGGGACAGGGCGACATGCTCTATCTCGCGGCCGGGACGTCCTACCTCCTCAGGGTGCACGGCGGCTTCATCAGCGGCGACGAGACGAAGGAGATCTGCCGCTTTCTGAAGAAGCAGGGCAAGCCGATTTACGACGAGACCGTGACGGAGGACCGTGAGCCCCAGCCTTCGGCCAGCGGGCTGCGGTCCGACTCCGACGACACGGATCCGATGTACGACCAGGCGGCGCGGCTCGTCGTCCGCGAGCGCATGGCGTCCATTTCGTTCCTACAGCGCCGGCTCGAAATCGGGTTCTCCCGCGCCGGCAAGCTCATCGACATGATGCAGCGCGACGGGATCGTGGGACCGCCCGCGGGTGGGAGCAAGAGCCGCGAGATCCTCGTCCCGACGGACTACTTCGAGGAGATCGACCGGAATAGAAGGTCTTAGAAGACCGGGATGCCCGCGGCCCGAGGCCGCGGGCAAACCGCTCCGCGCTACTTTTTGGCGCCGAGGATCGCGTCCTTCGCGGCTTTCGCGACGCGGAACTTCACGACGCGCTTCGCCGGGATCTTGATCGCTTCGCCGGTTGCGGGGTTGCGGCCCATGCGCGCCTTGCGGTTCACGAGCACGAGTTTGCCGAGGCCTGGCATCGTGAACGAGTTCTTCGCCTGTTTGTAGGCAAGAGCGGCGAGCTCCTCGAGAAACTGCGCCGAGGCCTTCTTGGTGAGGCCCGACTTCTCCGCGAGATGCTCCGCGATTTGCGATTTCGTCATACCAGCCATTTTGATTCCGTCCTTTCTTCAATTCGCTCCCAAGTCGGGATACGCGCATTCTAGAGGGAAAACAGCATTCCGTGTCGATACACTGGCGCCGTGAGGGTCATTTTTTTCGGATCGCCTTCTTTCGCGCTGCCGAGTCTGGAGTCTCTCCGTGACGCGGGCCACACCCTCGCCCTCGTCGTCTCGCAGCCGGGGAAGCCGGTCGGGCGGAGGGGAGAGGTCACGGATCCGCCCGTCGCCGCGCGGGCGAAGTCGCTGGGAATTCAAGTCTTCCAGCCGCCCACCCTGAAGGACGACGCGGCGGTCGCGCGTCTTTCGGCCGCCGGCGCGGACGTGTTCGTCGTCGTTGCTTACGGGAAGATCCTCGCGCAGAGAGTGCTGGATCTTCCGCGCCTGGGAGGTGTGAACGTTCACGGCTCGCTCCTCCCGCGCTGGCGCGGGGCCTCGCCGGTTCAGGCGTCCGTTCTCGCGGGGGACGCCGTGACGGGCGCTTCGATCATGAAAATGGACGCGGGGATGGACACCGGGCCGGTCTACACGACGCGGGAGACCAGGATCGGGGAGGAAGAGACTGCTGAAGAGCTGGGCGCGCGGCTCGCCCTGATGGGGGCTGATGCGCTGGTCGAGACGTTGTTTTTCTTAGAAAGTGCCACCCCTCTTCCTCAAGATTCTTCTCTTGCGACGACCTGCCCGAA
The DNA here is from genome assembly GCA_023717585.1 of Thermoanaerobaculia bacterium. GTDB lineage: Bacteria > Acidobacteriota > Thermoanaerobaculia > UBA5066 > UBA5066 > Fen-183. The sequence continues at coordinate 712 of JAMQPJ010000577.1, read as the reverse complement.
GATCACCCGCGAGGACGCGCGTGTCGACTGGGCCCGCCCCGCAATCGAGCTGGCGCGCCGCGCGCGGGCCTTCACCCCGTGGCCCGGCCTCTTCACCCTTCGAGGGAATGCGCGCTTGAAGCTGTTCCGCGTCTCCCTCGAAGCGGAGGCCGGGCGGGCGCGCGCGGGAGCAGAAAAACCTTCCCCGGGAACGATCCTCGAGGCCGGCCCGCGCGTCGTCGTCGCCTGTGGCGAGGGTGCGGTCTCGATCGCGGCGCTGCAGGCGGAGGGGCGCCGCCAGCTGCCCGCGGCCGAGTTCGTCCGCGGCGAGCGCGTTCTGCCCGGAGAGCGTTGGGGCTGATGGCCGGGCCGCGATCCGCGCGGGAGCTGGCGCTCGGGGTGCTCGTTCGCGTGGTTCGGGACGGCGCTCATGCGGCTCCCCTCGTCGACGCGCGCGGCCGCGAGCTTCTTCCGCGGGATCGCGACTTCCTGCGGGCGCTCGTGAAAAAGACGTTGCGGGGAGCGCTCCGCCTCGACCACGTCCTCTCCCGCCATCTTCGGCAGGCACCGGAGTCGCTCGATCCTCCGGTGCTCGCCGCCCTCCGGATGGGCGCCGCCCAGCTCCTTTTGATGGACCGGATCCCCGCGCACGCGGCGGTTGGGGAGACCGTCGCGGCGGCTCAAGCCTTCGCGCCGAAGGCAACGGGCCTCGTGAACGCGGTCCTCCGCCGGG
>JAMQPJ010000516.1 GCA_023717585.1 Thermoanaerobaculia bacterium | reverse complement strand
TCCGCGCGGAGGCGATGGCGGTGAGCATGGCGGGAAAGATCGCGTCGCCGTTCTCGAGGAGCTCGAGCCTGTTGCCGGACGTCATCGCCGCGCCGGGCAGCGCCGACGGCAGGAACGTCGCCTCGTTGACCGTGAAGTCGTGAGGCAGCTCGTAGACGGTCTTTTTCGGAGCGCCCGTCTTCGCGATGGTGATGGCGAACCCGTAGCCCGCCGCGAACGCCAGGAGGACGATCGCGATGACGCGGAGCCGGTTCGGGCGCCGGGGAGCGGAGGCTTTCACCGGTCTCGAGAGTACCCTTTCCCGCTCCGCCCGCTGTCCCCTTCCGGCTCTCCTTTTCGCGTCTTGAGATGGACGATGCCGGGTCGGACCGGCACGAGGAGGTCACCGTGAAGAAGCGATCAGCCGCGGTTCTCGCGATCGCAGCCTGCCTTTCGGGCCCTGTCTCGGCGGGCCCGCCGCCGGATCCTCCCGGCCGCCAGATCAGGATCATCGATCTGAACAGCGCGTCCACCATCAAGATCGACATGTCGGCCCTGGTCATGATTCCACCGGAGCCGCCGCCGTCGAAGCTCGAGCAGGCGCTGAGCGCGGTCGCGGACCTGCGGACCTCCCTGGAGGAGTTCCAGAAAGCTCGGCCGGCCTACAAGAGGGGGCTCGAGGGCTGCGCGACGAAGAGCTACACCATGCAGGAGATGCGCGCGGCGGGCTGCGCCGACAGCGACACCTTCGCTGTCTGCAGCCGAAAGCTGCTCCACGCCTGCATCACGACGGCACGGCGGCCAGTGGAGAAGCTGCGCGAAATCGCGCTCCAGGCGGAGGCAAAGGTCCGCGGCAAGGTCCCCGACGCAGTCTCGCTTCCCGAACCTCCGCGGCCGTGAACCGGCTCGCCGCCGCGGCGAGCGGTGGTATCGTTCGAGCCGATCCATGAGCACGAACGCTCTCGCGTCGGCTCCTCCGTTCGCCCAGACCACCGACCCCGGCTGGAGCCGTCCCGACCACACCAACGCGTTCGAGCGGTTCATCCTGACCCGCATGTGTGACGAGCGGGATCTGATCTTCATCCACAACTCCGCCCGGATCACGGCCTTCCTCCTGGTCGCGGCGCCCGCCCTCTACCTGATGCCGCGCCGCTGGGTGGCGTGGTGCGCGGTGCCCTACCTCCTGACGTTGCTGATCGGATTCACGGGGCGCTACATCCTGATGCTGCATGCGACCTCGCATCGGCACCTCTTCAAGAAGACGCACGCGTGGATGAACACGTACATCCCGTGGGTGCTGGGGCCGTTTTTCGGCCAGACGCCCAACTCCTACTACGCGCACCACCTCGGGATGCATCACGCCGAGAACAACCTGCTCGCCGACCTGTCGGGGACGATGGGCTACCGGCGTGACAGCTTCCTCCACTGGCTGCACTACTGGGCGCGCTTCTTCTTCGTCGGCATCCCGCATCTCGTCTGGTACCTGCATACGCGCCGGAAGCACAAGATCCTGAAGCTGCTCCTGGCGGGCGAGATCTCGTGGTACCTCGGCGTCGGGCTCCTCTTCTTCTTCGTCAACTGGCAGGCGACGCTGGTGGTCTTCGTCATGCCGTATCTCGTCCTCCGCGTCGCGTTCATGAGCGGGAACTGGGGACAGCACGCGTTCGTCGACGTGGACGACGGCGGCAACGCGTTCAGGAACTCCAATTGCATCACGGAGACGCGCTACAACCACGAGTGCTACAACGACGGCTACCACATCGTCCACCACCTCAAGCCGTCGATGCACTGGTCGGAGATGGCCCGCTACTACGACAGCCATCGCGAGCGCTTTCTCCGCGAGGACGCCGTCGTGTTCAAAGGCCTTTCGGACAACCAGGCGATCTGGCTGCGCCTGATGCTGAAGGATTACGACACGCTTGCCCGCCACCTCGTGGATCTGGGGCCGCCGCGCAGTCACGAAGAGAAGGTGGCGTTCCTGAAGGATCGCGTGCGGCGGCGGAGCGGATCGCTCCCGAGGTTCATCGACTTCTCCAGGCCCGCCCCCTCGGCGAGTTGACTCCGGCAGCCGCGAGACCTCACTCCCACTCGATCGTGCCGGGAGGCTTGGACGTCACGTCGTAGACGACGCGGTTCACGCCGCGCACCTCGCCCACGATGCGCCGCGAGACGCGGTCGAGGAGGTCGTGCGGCAGGCGCGCCCAGTCGGCCGTCATGAAGTCCTCCGTCGTGACGGCGCGCAGCGCGAGAACGCTCTCGTACGTGCGGCCGTCTCCCATCACGCCGACGGTCTTGACGGGAAGCAGGACGGCGAAGGCCTGGGACGTCCGTTCGTACCAGCCCGAGTCCCTAAGCTCCTCCAGGAAGATCGCGTCGGCCTCCTGCAGGATACGCACCCGCTCCTTCGTGATCTCGCCCGGAATGCGCACGGCGAGGCCGGGCCCGGGAAACGGATGCCGGTCGAGCAGCGCTTTGGGTATTCCAAGCTCTTCGCCGAGGCGCCGGACCTCGTCCTTGAACAGCTCGCGGAGCGGCTCGAGAAGGCGGAAGCCGAGCTTCTCGGGGAGCCCGCCGACGTTGTGATGCGTCTTGATGACCGACGACGGACCCTTGATCGAGACGGACTCGATCACGTCCGGGTAGAGCGTCCCCTGCAGCAGCCACTCGGCGCCGTCCACGGCTTTCGCGTTCTCGGTGAAGACGTCGATGAAGAGGCCGCCGATGATCCTTCGCTTCCGCTCGGGCTCCGTCACGCCCGTGAGGGCCGAGAGGAACCGCTCCGACGCGTCGACTCCCGTGACGGGCAGCCCGAGGTGTCGGAAAGCCTCCATCACCTGGCGGCCCTCGTATTTGCGCAGGAGCCCCGTGTCGACGAACACTCCGCGGAACCGCTCCCCCACCGCCTCGCGGATCAAGACCGCCGCGACCGTCGAGTCCACGCCTCCCGAGAGCGCGCCGAGCACGAGGCCGTGTTTCACTTCTTCCTTGAGGCGCGCGACGGTCGCGTCCCGGAACCCGGCCATCGTCCACGTCGGCTTCGCCCCGCAGACGTCGTAGAGGAAGTTCTCGAGCATCTGGGCGCCGTGCTCGGAGTGGTGCACCTCCGGGTGCCCCTGAATGCCGTACAGGCCGCGCTCCGTGTCCTCGAAGGCGGCGACCGGCGCGTTTTCCGTGTGGGCCGTCACCGTGAAGCCCGCGGGGGCCGCCTCGACGTGGTCGCCGTGGCTCATCCACACCGTCTCGACAGGTCCGAGGCCCCGGAAGAGACGGCCGCCCCGGACCTTCACGGACGCCCTTCCGTACTCGCGCCCCGGCGCGCTGCCGACGCGCCCGCCGAAGCACTGCGCGATCCACATCATTCCGTAACAGAGCCCGAGGACGGGGACGCCGAGACCGAAGAGTCCCGCGTCTCCCCGGGGCGCTCCGCTGTCGTAGACGCTCGAAGGGCCTCCGGACAGGATCAGCCCTCTCGGCCCGAGCTGCGCGATCTCCGCAGCCTTCGCGTCGAACGGGAGGACGACCGAGCGGACCCGCGCTTCGCGGATCCGCCGGGCGATGACCTGCGTGTACTGGGAGCCGAAGTCGAGGACGACGACGGTGTCGGCGACGGCGCTCAAGGTGTCGAGTATAGGTCGCGCCCGTCAGGTCGACTTGCGCCCGGACCTCGCCTGGTCCGATCTCGCGGGCGACCGCAGCCGGCCGATCAGGGCGCGCGGCACGGCCGCGATTCCGCCGAGGACGAGGCCTGCCGCCACGGACGCGAACGCGGCGAGCACCACGAGGAGTGGCCCGACGTTGATGCCCCCGGGCAGGTCCCCGCCGTGCGCGACGCGGTGGAGCGAGACGCCGAAAGCCGGCGCCGCGAGCGCCGTGCCCCCGAGAAAGGCCCACCGGCTCTCCCTGGGAATCGGCGAATCGGCCCTTCGGGCCGGGCCCCACGACCAGAGAGGCGCCGCGG
>JAMQPJ010000490.1 GCA_023717585.1 Thermoanaerobaculia bacterium | reverse complement strand
GAGCTCGCCGCGGTCGACCTCAACCCATTTGCCGTCCGCGCCGCGCCGCTTGACGACGGGCTGGAACGGGTCTGTCTGCGCCCATTGCGACGGGACGACCGGCTGCCCGTCGAAGTGCATGTAGAAGAGGACCGTCTTGCGGCTCGTGCGGCTGCCGCCGTACTGCGCAAAGACGAGCGGGCGCCCTTTGTTCTCGAATTGGCGCGTCGTGAATCCGCGCTTCTGGAACGCCGCCTCCAGCCACGCGGCGTTCTTCTGGACGTCGGCGGGGCTGATCGAGACGTTCGGCAGGGAGAGAAGCTCGAGGTACTCGGGGAAGCTCGCGACCGCCGCCGCCGCGATCGCCGCGTCGTCTACACCCGGCGGGAGCGCGGCGCGGGCGGGTGCGGCCAGGGCGGCGAGGAGGACGAGCGTGCGACGCAGATGAGCGATTCGTCTAAGGGTCATGTGGAACGAGCTACCGGCGAACGCGCGCGATGAGGTCCATCTCGATCGGGGCGCCTCCGGGCAGCCCCGCAACGAACACGGTTGTGCGAGCGGGGCGGCCGTCGCCCATCCGCTTGGCGTAAACGGCGTTCATCGCCGCGAAGTCTTCGCCCTTCGTCATGTAGACCGTCGTCTTGACGACGTCGGCCCAGCCGAGGCCTTCTGCCTTCAGGACGGCTTCGAGGCTATCGAAGACGCGCTCGACGGCCGGCTCGATGGGCCCCGGCAGGACCGCGCCCGTCTTCGGGTCGCGCGAGATCTGCCCTGCCGCGAAGAGGAAGCCGCCTTCCACGATCGCCTGCGAATAGGGCCCCGAGGCCTTCGGCGCGCCGTCGGTCGTGACGACGCGCAGCGGGGGAGCGGCGGGTTTCGCGGTGGGGGGATTCGCGGCCGGCTGCGCAAGGGCGCTGCCCGCCGCGAGGAATGCGGCAAGGGCGAGAAGCGAGAAAGACGAGGTTTTCATGGGGACCTCCTTAGTTGGCCGGGTGAAGCAGCCGACCGATCAGGAGGGCTGCGCGGAGCGTGGCGGGGCCGAGCGACTTTGGATCGAGGCTCTCGCCGGGGCTATGGATACCGTCGCCTTTGACCCCGAGGCCGTCGGCGGCACTGAGCAGGCCGCCGACGAAATTCGAGTCGCCGAAGCCACGACTCACGGGGTCCGCCTCGGTGAGCGGCGGCTGACCCAGCGCGCGGCTCACAGTGTCGATCGTCTTCAGGACGGACCTGTTCCCTTCGGTGATCGGCCACCCGGGAACGATGTCGTCGAATTCCAGCTTCGCCGAGGTCTTCGGGAGATTGGCTGCAGCGATCTCCCTCATCCGCGCCTTCGCCGCTTCGCGCTCCGGCTCGTCGAGGGCGCGGAGATCGCCTTTCACCGTGACCGCCTTCGAAACGACGTTGTACTTTCCGGCCGACGTCCCGGCGCTCTTCGTCGTGTCGTAGGCGACGTCCGTTCCCCCGAGGACGAGGCCCGGGTTGACCGTGACGTTCCCCGCGGAGAACGCCCCGCGGAACCCGTCGAGGATCCGTGAGGCCTCGTAAACCGCGCCGGCTCCCGAGCGGGGACGAAGCACGTAGGCCGAGTGGCCCTGCGCGCCTGTTACGTCGAGGGACCACGTGCTGAGGCCTCTCCTGCCGACGACGATCGTTCCCCCGGGCGTGTCCGGCTCGAAGCTGATCGCGACGTCGCTCTCCTTCGCGACGGCGACGATGTCGCGCCGGGATTCGGACGTGGGCAGGCCCGGGTTCTCCTCGTCGCCCGTCAGGAAGACCCTCACCGTGGCGCCTTCGAGCATGCCCGCGCTCTCGAGCGCCTTCAGGGCGAAGAGGATCACGACGTCGCCGCCTTTCATGTCCATCACACCCGCGCCGCGGATGACGGCGCCGTCGTTCTGGAAGCGATGCCCCTGACCCTCGAAGACGGTGTCGAGGTGGCCGATCAGGAGGACGCGCTTGCCCGACGGCTTCGCAGCGACGCGCTCGGCGACGAGATGCCCTCCCCGGTGCATGGCCTCCGGCATCGGGATCCAGCGGGTCTTGAAGCCGAGGGCCTGCAGCTCCTTTTCGAAGAAGCGGCCGACCTCCCGAACGCCTTCCGTGTTGAAGGTGCCGCTGTCGACATTGACGACCTTCTCGAGGGCCGCCATCTCCTCGCCGAGGCGGGCCTCGACGGACTGCACCAGCCTCTTCTCGGCCGGACTCAGAGTCTGGGCTCGGGAGGCCTGAGCGGCCGCAAGGAGAGAAGCGAGAACGACACCGGGCAGGTTGTGGTGCATACGCGTCCCCCTAAATGTCGTTGCCGAAAGCGGGGCGCAATGTATGTCGCGAATCGCCGCGGCGCCAGGGGAATCGAGGACAAAGCGCGCCAGGGCGCGGCCTACTTTTGCGGTACGGCTCCGCCCGCCGGCCACGTGGTGTCGCCGATGCGCGTGAGCGTCATCTCGAAGATCCGGACGGGGTCCTTGCCCGGCTCGAGGCGGTCGCCGACTTCCTTGAGCGTGCCGTCCTTGATGACGGCCGTGTAGCGGATCGTCATGGGCCCGGCCGGGATCTCCCACGTGTAGCCGTCGGGCGTGGGCCTGATCGCGAAGTCGCCGACGTTGCCCATCGCGTGCGAGTGAAATGTGTAGGCGTTCTTCGCGGGGCTGAAGGAGATCGTCCCGAAGGCGTTGAAGCCGACGCGCCCGTCGGCGTCGTAGCCGCGGCCCTCGATGACCTTCACGGAGCCGTCGAGGAATGGCCCGATGCGCTCGGTCTGCGTGATCGCGTGCTTCTCGCCGCTCGGCAGCAGTGTCCAGGCGGGGCCTCTCCAGACACCGTCCATCGCCGCGAACGCCTTCATGGCCTCTTTCTGAGCGGCGATGGTCGCGACGGGGTCCGGGCGGCCTTGAGCGAACGCGGGCGAAGCGGCCCCGGCCGACAGGGTCACGAGCATCAGAGCCGCGCTGGAAGTCCTGAACATGAGTGTCCTCCTCCGAAGTCGGCCCAGCTTACGTGAACGGTCGGACCTGGTGGATTTGCGGTTGCGCTATACTCTTCCTGTTCGCCCTTTCTCTCGTACTGACGTACTGACGGAGCGGACCGAGGCCGAAAGGTCCCCGTCGACCATCTTTCGTACCTCTCCTCACCATCTGCCAGCCGCA
>JAMQPJ010000487.1 GCA_023717585.1 Thermoanaerobaculia bacterium | reverse complement strand
TCACGACCGTCTCCGTGAAGTTCTCCTCGAGGTTCAGCACGAAATGCGGCACCCCGATCATGCCGGCGGCGCGGCGGGCGACCGCCAGGTCGTCGAGCGTGCAGCAGCGGCCCGCGTTCGCCCCCGTCCCGTCACGATCGTGGTTCCAGAGGTGCATCGACAGGCCGACAACGTCCGCCCCCTCGCGCTTCAGGAGAAGCGCGGCGACGGAGGAGTCGACCCCTCCGGACATCGCGACGGCCACACGCATCGAGCGGATTCTAGTGCGCGGCCGCGCGCGACAGATTCCCGCGCGTCAGGGCTTCGGCATCCGCGCGGCCAGGATCAAGTCCGTCTTGCGGATCTCGACGGCCAGGACGTTCGCCCGGCGCCACGAGCCGACCAGGTTCGGCATGGCTTCGGGCGGCAGGGCCCGCGCGCCGCCCTGCACGAGCGCTGCCTGAAAGGCCTCCGTCAGCCCTTTCGTTTCGGCGTCCTCCACGGCGCTCTTCGCGGCCGCCTCGATCGCCGCGCGCCACGCGTCGAGGTACGCCGCGGACGCGAGACGGTCGCGCCAGGATCGGAGCAGGACGGCCGCGCGGCCCGAGAGCGGGCCCGCGCGCAGCTGTCCCTCCCGCAGCCTCTTCGCCGCCTCGTGCTGCACCCACGCCTCGCGCTTCCAGGCCAGGAGCATTCCTGCGCGCGGGTCGAGCGTCTTGAGACGCTCGCGCCAGGCCGTCGCATCGACCGGAATCCGGCGCGCGGCCGCGATCTCCAGGCGCGTCATGCCGATCGAAACGAGCTGGCTCACGAGCTCCGGCCGGCCGCGCAGCGAGCCCGTGAGCGCGAAGGCGGCGCGAAGCGGTTCCTCCACGCGCGCGTCCTTCGCGGCGGCCCTCGCCTCGGCCCGCCCCACGAGCACGCGCGCGAGCTGCATCTGTCCTTGGAGGTTCGGCACGGGCGCCGCGTGGAGCTTCGAGACATCCACGGCCCATTCGGGCGCGGGCCCCGTGAGAAGCGCTTTTTCGATCGCGTCGAGAGCCGGCGCGTGCGTGGCGAGAAACGACGCGACCGGGGCCGGCGGCGGTTCGGGAAGGCCCTCGGTCTTCGCGGCCTGGGTGTCCACCCACTTCTCGAGAGGCGCGCGAACCCCGTCCCAGCCGCTCTTCTTCCGCAAGCTCATCTCGTCGTCCGGCTGCTCGCCGCGGGGCCGCATCTCGATCCCCAGCGTCCGCGCCGCACCCTCGAGGGCGCTCGCCGTCTCGTTCGTGGGACGCGCCGGGAACCGCGTCGCGAGTTCCCCGAGAGGTCCGAACGAAGCCGCCCATGCGGCCTCCGCAGACCGCTCGCGGCGCGCCGCCTTGAGCGACCCCGCCCCCAGCCAGACGAGCGCCGCTCCCAGGAGGGCGAGAACGAGAAACCCGATTGTTCTTCCGATCCGCATGCAGGGCCTCCGATATTCCGGACACGGGATGATACGAGGCAGAATGCCCCCATGAAACGCCCCGGGAAACTACCCGTGAAAGACGTCGACGCCCGGCTCTCCACGCTCCCCGGCTGGACTCGGACGAAGGGAAAGCTCCATCGCACCTTCACGTTCGCAGACTTTTCCGAGGCATTCGCGTTCATGACGCGCGCCGCGCTCGCCGCCGAGAAGCTCGATCACCATCCGGACTGGTCGAACGCGTGGAACAAGGTGAGGGTGGACCTCATGACGCACGACGCGGGCGGCATCACGGAGCTCGACCTCCGCCTCGCCTCGGAAATGAACCGGATCGCGGGGGATTGAAAACTCTGCTGAAGACCCTCTCGCTTCGTGCGGGCAGCGAAGCAGGGGCAACAGTGGTTTTCTTCCTAGAAGGGTAAGAAGAGCGGGTCCGAAGCCTCGGGCGGCCAACCAGGCTCAAAGTGTCGGTTTCCCTGCATCGCGAGACCTGACCCGAGCCGCCGCCAGCCTCGTCGCGCGCGGACCTCGCTCCCGTCCTAATTACTTTCCAAGCAGATCTTAGGTGCTCTTCGGACGCCACTCGAAGGGGCTGGCACGGCGTGTGAAGAGCCACCCCCGGGAGACCGACCGCCATGTCCCAGAAATGCGTGGAGATGATCTTCGGAAGGCTCGCCACCGACGAAGAACTGCGCCGGGAATTCCGGCGGGATCCGCAGGGGACCCTCGGCAAGCTCGCCGCCTGCGGCGTGGAGCTGACGACGGCCGAGCGTGACGCGCTGCTCGCGACGAACGGAGCGCTTTTCGAGCGCCTCGCCGAAACGATCGACCCTCGCCTCCAGAAAGCGAGCCTGCGCCCGAACGAGGCGCAGAGCCCCGGCGCCGAAAGAAGGCCTCGCGCCGAGAAGCGCCCCGGCGCCGAAGGGAGACCTTCGTGAACCGAAAGGTCCTCGCCTTGACCTTCTCGCTTCTCGCGTTTCCCCTCGGTGCCCAGGAGGCCGGCACACCCGGCACGGCCGGAGTGACGCTCTCGCTCGCCGACGCGACGGCGCGCGCGCTCGCCCGCAACCACGACATCGCATTCGAGTGCGACGCATTCCGGATCACGGACGCGACGGTTCTCCGGGCCGAGGGCTCGTACGATCCCTCCTTCCACCTCGACGCCCGCTACCGCAACCACACGGATCCCGTGAACTCGCTGCTGTCCGGGGCGCCCGCGAGAGAGATCTCGCCGTCGGCCGAAGGCTTCGCGACCTCGGCGAGCATCGGCCAGCTGCTCCCGACGGGCGCCGTGGTGAACGTCTCCGCTTCCGGCTCGAGGGACCTCACGAATTCCTTCTTCACGACCCTGTCTCCGGCCTGGAGCACGGCGGTCGGCATCGACCTGCGCCAGCCGCTCCTCCAGGGGCTCTCCCTGGATCCGGCGCGGCGGGCCCTGCGCATCGCCCGGATCGACCGCGAGCGCGGATCGGCGAGCCTGCGCCGCACCGTGACCGAGACCGTGGCATCCGTCGAGCGCGCGTACTGGTCGCTCGTGGCGGCGACGCGTGGCGTCCTCGTGCGCGAGGCGAGCGTGAACCTCGCCGGAGACCAGCGCGACGACACGAGGACGAAGATCGAGGTCGGAACGCTCGCCGAATCCGAGATCGCGCAGCCGGTCGCCGAGCTCGAGCGCCGGAAGGGCGACCTCTACGCGTCGCAGGAATCCGCGCGCCGGGCCGAGCTCCTCCTCAAGCTGCTCGTCCTCGACGACGAGAACGACCCGGTCTGGAACCAGCGGCTGCTCCCCTCCGACAAGCCGGAAACCGACCTCCGCCGCGTCGACCTCGCGGCCGCGCTGAAGGAGGCCGACACGCGCCGGCCCGAGATCGCCGAGGCCTCGGCCCGCGTCGCCGAGCGCGAAGTGGACGTGGACTTCGCGAAAAGCCGGATCCTTCCGCAGGTCGACCTCGTGGCCTCATACGGGCGCCGCGGCCTCGCGGGCGACCTGAACCCGAACGCGCCCGCGATCGGCCTCACGGGGCAGCCCGTCGTCGTGCCGGACGCGCTGAACGGCGGCCTTGGGCGCTCGCTCAGCACGATCGGAGAGGGGCGATTCCCCGACGCGTCGATCGGCGTCTCGGTCGCGGTGCCGATCCTGAACCGCGCCGCCCGAGGCGACGTCGCGATCGCGAAGGCGCAGAAGAGCCAGGCCGTGACGACGCTTTCCCAGCAGAAGCAGCGCGTCGCCGTCGAAGTGCGCAATGCCGTGCTGACGCTCGAGACCGCGGCCGCGCGCATCGAGGCCGCGAAGGCGGGGCGCGAGGCCGCCGAGACGCAGCTCCGCGCTGAGCAGGAGCGTTACGGCGTCGGCCTGTCGACGAACTTCTTCGTCCTCACGCGCCAGAACGAGCTCGCGCAGGCCGCTCTCACCGAGACCGCCGCGCTCACGGATTACCGCAAGGCCCTGACCGACTTCGCGCGCTCGACGGGGAACCTCCTCGACGAGCGCCACATCGGGATCGGGGATGACGGCCCGGCCTTCAAGTAGAGTCGCGACATGCGGATCCCCACGCGCCCCGCCGCCGTTGCCGTCGCCGCCTCCGCGCTCGCCGTCGTCGCCGCGGTCGCCGCCGGGTGCCGCGCGAAGGATGACGGCGCCATCCACCTCAACGGCCGGCTCGAGGCTCCCGTCGTGGACCTCGCGCCGAAGGTCGCCGGCCGCGTCGTCGAGGTCAGGGTCAAGGAAGGCGACCGCGTGAAAGTGGGCGACCTCATCGCCCGCCTCGACCTCGGGGAGACCGCGCTCGCGCCGGAGCGGGACGCGAGAGGGCTGCAGTCGGCGGAAGCGCGCTTCAACGATCTCAAGACAGGCAGCAGGAGTGCCGAGATCGCGGGCGCCGAGGCGGATGTCGCCGACAAGAAAGCCGCCGTCGAACTCGCACGACGAGAGCTGGAGCGCCAGGAAATTCTTCTTTCTAAGAAAGTCGGAACGCAGCGCGACACGGACACCGCCCGCACGAGCATGGAACGGGCGGTGGCGAGCGCAAAAATGGCCAACGACCGGTTGCAGCTCTTGCGTGAAGGCTTCCGGAAGGGGCAGACGGAGCAGGCGCGCGTCGACGTGGAGCGTGCGCGCGCCGTGCTCAGGCAGTCGGAGTCCCTGGCGCGCGAAGCCGAGATCCGCGCGCCCGCCGACGGCGTGATCCTCCACCGCATCGCCGAGCCGGGTCTCCTGCTCTCGCCGTCCCAGCCCGCGCTGACGATGGCGTTCACGGGACGTCTCTAC
>JAMQPJ010000471.1 GCA_023717585.1 Thermoanaerobaculia bacterium | reverse complement strand
ACACCAGCCGCAGGAGGTCGTCGCCGATGTCGTCGTCGAGCGCTGCCTCGAGCTCCCGGGTGCCCCAGGGCTGGTCCTTCGGCTCCTGGTCCAGCGTGCCACCCTTCGCCACGATCTTCGCTGCGAGCTTGTCGATGTCCTGCGTCGTCCTGCAGAAGAGGCGGAAGCCCTCGCCCTTTTTCCGGTCACGGCCCTTCTTCCAGTCGTCCTGTCCGATCATGAAGGTGACGTCGCCGGCCTGGAGGGACACGCCCATCAGCTTCCCGTCCTCCTCCCAGCGCTCGTCCATGGCGAACCCGACGACGTCCGTGTACCAGGCGATGCTCTTCTCGAGGTCGTTCGCCGTGATGCCGGGCGACGTGTCCCGCAGCGTCAGGGATCCGGATTTCGTATTGCCCTTCGCCTTCGAGGGTTTCGCCTTCTTCGCGGGCTTCCTCTTCGAGGCTGCCCTCTTCGCGGCTTTCTTCGTCGCCTTCTTCCTCACGGCCATGTCATTCCTCCGTTTTCTCTGCCGTCACTCTACTGCCGTTTGCTTTGCCTGCTTCGCGAACTTTTCGCGACGGTCCTTCATCTTTTGCAACTCGGGCGTGAGCTCGCCCCAGTCCTCCATATCGAAGACCTGCCGGATCTCGACCTCGGAATCGCCTTCATGGGGGTTCGGGCAGCGCTTCACCCACTCGATCGCCTCCTCCTTCGACTTCACCTGCCACAGCCAGAAGCCGGCGATCAGCTCCTTCGTCTCCGTGAACGGCCCGTCGACCACGGTGCGCTTGCTCCCGGAGAACCGGACGCGCGCCCCCTTCGAGCTGTCATGAAGTCCCTCGGCGGCGAGCATGATGCCCGCTTTCACGAGCTCCTCGTTGAACTTCCCCATGTCGGCGAGCAGCTTCTCGCTCGGCCGCACGCCCGCCTCCGAGTTCTTGTTCGCCTTGACGATGATCATGAATCGCATCTGAAACCTCCTTTCGTCGTTCCGGAAGGCCGGGGTCGGGCCTCGCCTCCCCGCCTTCATCTTCACGACGAACGGGAGTCGCCGTTTTCGACACGGCTCGCGAGTTTTTTCGTCCCGGCCTTTCCTACCCCTTGTAGATCGCGAACGTCGCGCCCTGAGGGTCGGCGAAGACGGCGAACCGGCCGGTCCCGGGGATGTCCGTCGGCGGCACGCACGTCGTCGCGCCGAGGGACGCCGCCCGGACCGCCGTCGCGTCACAGTCGGCGACGGCGAAATAGGCGAGCCAGTGAGGCGGAGCCGGGACACCCTCGGGGAGCGCCATCATCCCGCCGATCGGGATCCCTCCGAGCACCCACTCGGTGTACGTCATCGTGTCGTCCGAGCCCGTCTTCGCCGCCCAGCCGAAGAGAGCCGTGTAAAACGCCTCGGCCTTCGCCATGTCGCTCGTGTTGAGCTGACCCCAGCAGAAAGCGCCCGGCTCGTTGTGAATGCCTATGCCGCGGTGCGTTTTCGCCTGCCAGACGGAGAACGCCGCGCCCGAAGGATCCGTCAGGACGGCCATCCGGCCGAAATCCATCACGTCGAACGGGCCCAGCTTCACGTTTCCGCCGAGCTCACCCGCCCGCCGGGCCGTCGCGTCGGCGTCGGCCGTCGCGACGTACGGCATCCAGTGCGGAGGAACGCCGGGGTGCTGCTTCGGATCGAGCTTGAAGCCCGCGGCGACCGGCTGCCCCTTCAGCAGGAACGTCGTGTAGACCTCCCCCGGGCCCATCGCATCGTCCCGAAACGTCCAGTCGAAGAGCTTTCCGTAGAACCCCTTCGCCGCGTTCTGGTCGGTGGTTCCCAGCTCGACCCAGCAGAATTCTCCCGGCGCATGTGACGTGACTTCGGCCATGGGGCACTCCCCTTTCGGTGATTTGCTCCAGGCTCATACGGCGGGCGCCACCCGGTTGTTTCGTGAGGCGGCGTCACGAACCGGCCCCCGGCGGCCGACGAGTTCGTCATCTCGCGCGTCTTCGATGCCTCGCTTGCGGGCACCCGGTCCGGTGGAGCGATGACTACCTGCTGATCGCCTTGCCCAGATCCGTCAGCACCTCGCCGACCTTCCGGCGCGCCTTTCCGAAGCTCTCCTGAACGGCTCCCGCGGCGCGCAGAGCGGCGCCTTCGTTCTCCAGCTTCCGGTTACCCGAGAGGATTCCCACGGCTTCCTTGACCCGACCCTTCACCTTCTTCGCCTGGCCGCGTACTTCCTGCTGTTTCTTCATGGTGTCTCCTTTGCGCGGTTCTTCAACGCACGCGTCGTGCCATCCCTGCCACGGGGAACGCGAGAGACCGGCAGCTCTCTCGGGCGGAGAGCCCCGCCGCCCCGATCGAGAATCCGGCACGACTCGGCCAACTTTACCGACTGACCCGGCAAGACGTGCACATGGTGGGCGGAAAAGGACACAGGAAAGCGCGCCCCCGCAACGGCAACGGCGACCGCGACTGGCATGCTGTGTGCTTCATGCCATTACGTGCTTGAGCGGCTCAACTCTCTCCTTCGTGTCGAGCTCGCCGCTGTGGCGGGATATCAGAAGGCCCTCCGCATCCTGAGGAAGAAGGCCGTCGCCGACAGCGACCAGATGCTGCAGCTCGCCTCCGATCACCAGCGAACGGTCACGGCCCTTCACGGCTCGGTCCAGGCCCGGGGCGGCGCGCCCGTGGTCGTGGCGGACCCCTGGGAGGGCTCGATCGCCGCCGCGCTGACGGCCGACGACGCCACGGCGGTGCTGGAAAGCAGGGAGTTCGTGGGCGCGCTCCTCGAGGTCGAGCGCCGCGGCCTCGCCCAGTACGAGGCAGCCCTGGGCCTGCTCGACGAGGACGCGCGGGAGCTCGTCGAGCTCGAGCTGATTCCGCGGCAGCGGAGACACGTCGCTCAGCTCTCCGCCATGCTCGTCAACCTCGCGGCGTAACCGGGCGCCCGCCCCCTGAAACGAGGAGCGCCCCGCGGCGGGTGTGCTAGTTTCGCTTCTCGTCGAAATGGACGCCGTATCACCTCCCGACCTCGCTGTCGCTTCCGCTCGTCTCCTGCTTGCTCTCCGGCATGCGCTGGCCGACCCGCTCTCGGCCGCTACGCTGAAGCTCGACCTCGTGGAGCGCCGGCTTCTGGCGGCGTCCGCAGTCGATCCGTCGTGGGCCGTGGACCGGGTTCGGGCGGCGAAGGCCGACGTGGGCGCGGCGAATCGGCTCCTCGACCTACTGCTACGCCTCGCGGAGATCGCCGGGGAGCGGCC
>JAMQPJ010000466.1 GCA_023717585.1 Thermoanaerobaculia bacterium | reverse complement strand
CGGACGGCGGCGAGCTCATCCTGCCGCCGCCGGTTCTCCTGTCCGAGGAAAGGTGGCGACAGGCCGTTTCGTCCTTCCTCGAGACCTGAGCCCCGATGGTCCGCGGCGCGGAATCCGAGGCCGCCCTCCCCGGGCGGCCTTTTTTCCGCTTCTGTCAAAATCGGAGGTCTCGAAAGAAGGAGAGACTCATCCATGCGCCGATCCGTTCTCGTCCTCGCGCTCGTTTTTTTCGCCGGTTGCGGCAAGAAGCCCGCCGCCCCGGCCGCCGGCGCCGCGAACCCCGACTCCCCCGCCCACGGAGCCCCGCTCAAGGCTTCGGCTCCGGCCGCCGTCATCCCCCAGGCGCCTCAGCCGGCTCTCGCCGCGGTGTCGGGAGTCGTCGAGGAGACGCTCGACGCCTCCGACTACACGTACATGCGCCTGAAGACCGGCGCCGGCGAGATCTGGGCCGCCGTCACGAAGACGCCCGTCAAGAAGGGCGACCGCGTCACCGTCGTGAACGCGATGTCGATGGACGGCTTCGAAAGCAAGACGCTGAACCGGAAATTCGAGCGCATCGTGTTCGGCAGCCTCGGAGACGAAAACGCGGGCGCGCCTGCCGCACCGGTCTCGGCGCACGGCGGCGCGGCCGAAGCTTCGAAGGGCGCGCGCGGCGCGCCCCTGGCCGCGCCGCACGCGAAGGTGGCGGACGGATCGGCGGATGCGCCGGACGTCAAGGTCCCGAAGGCCGAAGGGAAGGACGCGCGCACGGTGGCGCAGGTCTTCGCCGAGCGCGCCCGGCTGAAAGACAAGACCGTGACGGTGCGCGGCAAGGTCGTGAAGGCGAACACGGGGATCATGGGCAGGAACTGGTACCACATCCGTGACGGCTCGGGTTCGCGCGAGAAGAAGGACGACGACCTGACGGTGACGACCGGCGATCCGGCGGCCGTCGGCGACATCGTCGTCGTGAGAGGCGTCGTTCACGTCGACAAGGACTTCGGCGCGGGCTATCTGTACCCCGTCGTCCTCGAGGACGCGAAGGTCACGAAAGAGCCTGCCTCGACGCGGGCGGACGCGTCGCGGCCGTAAGGCGCGTCGCCTCGACATGGCGGACCGCGAAGAGGAAGAGAGAGGCACGGCGCACGAGCCGGTTCTCGCGGGCTATCAGGGGCAGCCGGGGTCGTTCTCGGCCCGCGCGGCGGCGCGGTGCGGCCGCCCGGTGGCTTTCCCCACCTTCGAGCGCACGCTGCGCGCGCTCCTAGCCGGAGAGATCGCCTGCGCCGTGCTGCCCGCGGTGAACCGCGTGGACGGGCCGATCCTCGAGTCCCTGGACGTGCTCGCCCGCTCGCTCCTGGAGCTGAAATCCGGGATCGCGGTCGAGGCCGAGATCGAAGTGTCCGTGAGGCTCGTCCTCGCCGCGCCCGAGGGCCTCGCGCTCGAGAGCGTGCGCGAGGTCCACTCCCAGGCCGCGGTGCTCAGGCAGTGCCGCCATCTCCTCCAACGCCTCGACGCGATTCCGATCGACACGCACGACACGGCGTATGCGGCATTTCGCGTGAAGGAAGCGGGGGGGCCACGGGCAGCCGTCTGCTCGGAGGAGGCGGCGCTCGAGGCCGGCCTTCTCATCCTCGAGGAGGACGTGTCGGACGTGCGCCCGAACACGACGCGCTTCTGGCGCCTGGCCCGCGCCGGAACGACCGCGGAGGCGGTGCCGGGGAACGACGCCGCGCCCGACGCTCCGGCGCCGCGCGCCGTTTTCTACGCCGGCGTCCGGGCTTCATCGGCCCTCGCCGAGGCCGGAGCGGAGCTGCTCTCGCTGCCAGGCACGCCGGGCGATCCGGTCCGCGGTTTCGCGGTCGTGCCCGAGAAGAACGTCGCACGCGCCGCGGCTCTCACGGGCCGGCCCGCGGCGGGCGAGCGCGTGATCTGGCTCGGGCCCGCCCCGGAATTCGTGCGTCCCCCCCGGATGAAGGACATCCCGAGAGTGACCGAGGTGCGCGAGCCGAGCGTCGTCGCCGTGGGACCCTTCGTCGTCGGCGGAGGCCGCCGCGCGGTGATCGCGGGGCCGTGCGCGGTCGAATCGCCCCAGCAGATCGCGCGTCTTGCCCGCGCCGTGGCGCGTGCCGGCGCCACGGCGCTCCGCGGAGGCGTCTTCAAGCCGCGCACGTCGCCCTATTCGTTCCAGGGACACGGCCTCGATGCCCTCGGCTGGATGAAGGAGGCGGGCGACGCTGCCGGTCTCCCGATCGTGACGGAAGTGATGGCTCCCGCGCAGGTCGTCCCGGTGGCCGAGCGGGCCGACGTGCTGCAGATCGGCGCGCGGAACTGCCAGAACTACGATCTCCTGAAAGAAGCGGGCGCGAGCGGGCGGCCCGTCTTCCTGAAACGCGGGTTCGGAACGACCGTCGAGGAGTGGCTCTCCTCGGCCGAGTATCTCCTCGACGCGGGCTGCAAGGACGTGATCCTCTGCGAGCGCGGCATTCGCACGTTCGAGAAGGCGACTCGCGGGACGCTCGATCTCGGCGGCCTTCTCGTGGCGCGCGGCCTCACGCACCTCCCGCTCTTCGCCGACCCCTCGCACGCCGCGGGCCGGCGCGACCTCGTGCCGGGCCTCGCGCGCGCCGCGTGGGGCGCGGGCGTGGACGGACTCATGATCGAGGTCCACGACGCCCCCGAATCCGCGCTCTCCGACGGACCCCAGGCGCTCTTGCCCGAGGACCTCGAGGAGCTCCTCGACGAGTTCGGAATCCTGCCCGGCGCGAGCGGCTCGGTGGAGAGGATCCGGCGCGCGATAGACGGCGTGGACAGCGGCATCGCGCGGCTCGCCGCGCGCAGGCTCGACCTCGCGCGCCTCGTGGGCGCCGTGAAGAGATCCTCGGGCCGCCCGATCCGCGACGAGGCCCGCGAGGCGAGCGTGCGCGCGCGATTCGCGGAGGCTCTCGGCGAGGATGCCCCGGGAGCCACCCGCCTCGCCGATGCGCTCATCGACCTCGCGCTGGAGGCGGAGAAACCCGGCGAGTCGTAGGGAAATCCTCGCGGACCGGACCGGACGCGGCGCCTACTTCTTCTCGGCGGGCTTGGCCCCCTCCTTCGGCCGGGCCTCTGCCTTCTTCGCCGGAGCGGCGACCTTCGCCTCCGGCTTCGGCGCCCAGAACTCCGGGTCCCGGGCGACGAACTCCTTCGCGGGATAGCTCATCGAGGGGCTGAAGGCAAAGATGTTGCTCTCGACCGTCGCGTACCCGTCGGCCGCGAGCTTCGCGAGGAGCTTCTCGTTCTCGGGGCCCTCGGCCTCCCGGATCACTCCGGCGCGGGCGATCGAAGCGTCGATCTCGGACATCGATTTCATCGGGAGGAAGAGGATGAACGTCGGACCGGGCATTCCGCCCGAGATCTGGTAGACCGCCCACGGCATCTCGATCTTCGCCTTCTCGTACGCGCTCCGGACGATCTTCACCGCGTCCTGGAAGTCGCTCTCGTGCCCGGGGCGGACCCGGAACGTGATCAGGCGGAAGTACCGCATCTTCGCGATGTCGACCGGGCCACCTGCGCTCAGATCCTCGCGCAGGATGGCGACGAGGCTCCGTCCGTTCGTCAGCAGCTCCCCGTCCTTTTCGATGAGTGCGTCGAGCTCGGCAGTGAACGCCTTGTTCCTGTCGGTGTCATTCCGGTCCTTCTCCCACGCCGCGAAGGAGGGGAATCCCGTCAGGAACCAGGCCTCGCTCGGGCCCGTGATCGCCGTCATGGCAAGGTAATGCGTCGGCCAGTTTGCCCGGGCCGACGCCGCCACGAAGCCCTTCTCGAGCTTGACGTGCGCCGCGCCCTTCCCGGGCTTGACCTCCTCGCGATAGATCTGGAGGACCTTCGGGGGCGGGTTCGGTCCCGAGGTTTCGGCGGCGCACAGCGGGAGCGTGACAAGGGACACCAGCAGCTTGCTGAAGAGGGAGAGTTTCTTCATCGCGGCCCACCTCCTTCGGGGGCGGGAGAGCCTACCCCGCGAACGCGACTGAGACAATGTCGCGAAAAGCCGCTCTCTTCGATCGCGGCCTGGACCTCGTCCGTGATGTTCACGAATCCGATTCGACCGGGAAGTCGAAGCGTCAGGACCTTTCGATGCGATTTCACGGCCGGACCTCCTCCCGGGGAGCGCCCTCGAGGGTCTTCAGCCCCGCCTCGGCGGCCTTCCGGGCGTCGCTCGCCGACATCTCGTTCCTGAGGACGTCCTCATACTGCCGCCTGGCGTCCGAGAGCCGCCCCTCGGCCTTGTAGAGAGCCGCGAGGCCGAGGCGAGCCTCGTCGGCGTGAGTCGAGCCGGGCGCCTTGAGCAGAATCTCCTCGTAGAGGGTCGTTGCGCGAACGGTGTTCTCGGTTCTTTCGGCGCCCCGCGCGAGCCGGAGCGTCGCCGGCACGCTGACGGCGGGGTCGCTGGCCTGCGCCGCCTCCGAGAACAGGCGGTCGGCGGCGTCGCCCTGACCCAAGGACGCAAGGAAGTCCCCCTTCCGGAGGAGAGCTTCCGGGCGCGCCATGGGGATCTGGAGAAGCGCGTCGAGCGCCTTCGTCGCGCGCGGCCTGTCCTGCGCCTTGAGGGCGAGATCGGCGATCAGGGAGAGGAGGACGGCGCGCGCCTCGGGTCGCGCCGTCGCCTCGAGTGCTTCCTCGTAGAAAGCGAGCGCGGCAGCTGCGCCGTTCACGCGCTCGATCAGCGCCCCACGCTCGCGGACCCGCTCGAGCGCGGCCTCCCTGCCGCCGGCGGGCACGACGGCGGGCGTCGGCGCGCCAGCCGGGCCCGAGCGGCGCTCTCCCGAGGGAATGCGCGGAGCCCGCTTCGCCCACCACACCCCGAAAGAGGCGAGCACGATGAAGATGCCGACCGCCGCGAGGAGGCCCGCGCGACTGGACTCGTCGCGCGGGATGTGCGGCACCGTGCGCGGCGTGCTGCCTGCCGCGAGGGGCACGGCGCGCGTCGCGAAGCCGGGCGTCGACTCGCCCCCCGAGAGCAGAGATGCGATCTGCCCACGCGTGTACGGATCGGACGGCCCGAGAGTCTGCAGCTTCCGGAAGAAGCGCATGAGATTCAGGAAGTCGTGCTCGAGGCGGTAGAGCTTGGCGAGCTGGAGAAGGAGCGCGAGGTTGTCGGGGTCTTTTTTCAGGGCCTCCTCGAGCTCGCGGATACGGGCATTGTCGAGAGGCTTCTCGCGCTGTCCGGCGCGCAGCGCGGCCGTGCGCAGAAGCGTCTGCGCGGCGGGGTCGTCCGGCGTGCACGCGACCGTCTGGTAGGCCGCCCAGAGGGCTTCCTCGGGGGGCGCATTCCGGTCCTTCAGGAGCCGCTCGGCGGTCGCCGCGGATTCCTGCGCGAGCCGCTGATTGCGCGCGGCGACGAAGAGCGGAGGGTTCGCGAGAAACTCGCGGAAAAGAACACCGGGCCGCGTGACGCCCTCCCTCTGGTACAGCGCCTCGAGGGCGTCGCACGCCGCCGCCGCGCTCGCGAAGCGCCGCGACCGGTCTTTTGCGTGAAGCATCCGAAGAAACGTGTCGACGGCCGGGGGAATAGACGGGTCGAGAAGCGAGGGCAGGTCCGGCTCGACATCCGCCACGCGCCGGAGGGAAGCGGCGATGGAGTCGGCCGTGAAGGGGTTGTAGCCGCAGAGGAGCTCGTAGAGGACCGTCCCCATCGAGAACAGGTCGGTGCGTGCGTCCAGCTCCTCGCCGCGCGCCTGTTCCGGCGACATGTGCGCGGGGGTTCCCACGACGGTGCCCGTGTGCGTGAGTCGCGTCAGGTGCGCGGCGTGGCTGATGCCGAAGTCGCCGATCTTCACGCAGCCGTCCTGCGTCCACATGATGTTCTGCGGCTTGATGTCGCGGTGGATGACGCCCTTCGCGTGGGCGGCCGCGAGGCCGGAGAGAGCCTCCCGGGCGACGTAGAGGGCGATCTCCCACGGGAAACGGCCGGACTGCCGCCGGAGAGAGTGCAGCTCGCCGCCGTCCACGAACTCCATGACGATGTAGGCCTGCTGTGGAGTGGGGCTGCAGTCCAGGAGCTCGACGACGTTCGGGTGCTTGAGGGAGATCTGGATCCTGATCTCGTGGAAGAAGCGGTCGAGGAAGTCGGGATCCGTCGCGATGTGGGGCAGGATCTTCTTGAGCGCGACCGTGCGGCCCGACTTCTCGTCCACGGCCTCGAAGATCTCGGCCATGCCCCCGAGCGCGATCCGGCGCACCAGGCGGTAATGGTCGATGCGCTCGGGCATCCGCGACGAACCCGCCTCGGAAGGCATTGTTCCCGAATCTTACCCGCCGCAGGGAATGATCCGGGGACGCCGCGCGATCCGGACTAGGGTTCAGCGCGCTCCGCCGCCACCCGAACCAAGGAGGTCTCCCGTGACGTTTCGCAGTTTCCGAATCGCGCGCTCCGCCGCGGCGCGGGGCGCTCTCGCGGCCCTCCTCGTTCTCGCCGGGGCGCCCCACGCGCTTCGGGCCGCCTCGAAGTTCTCGTACGAGGATTGGAACAAGGTCCTCGGAAAGTTCGTGGACGCGCGCGGCTACGTGAATTACGACGCGCTGGCGAAGGACCGGGGCGATCTCGACAGGTTCCTCGCGGCGATCGAGAAAACGAGCCCGCGCTCCGCCCCGGAGCTCTTCCCCGCGAAGAACGACCAGCTCGCCTACTGGCTCAACGCGTACAACGCGCAAGTCTTCAAGGGCGTCCTCGCGCGGGGGCCGGAGAAGGAGAGCGTCTGGAAGGGAGGGATCTTCTCGGGCTACTCGTTCTTCGTCGGCATGGACATCGTCCTCGGCGGCGAGAAGCTGAATCTCAAGAAGCTCGAGGACAAGACGGTGCGCGAGGGATTCAAGGACCCGCGCATCCATGCGGCCCTGAACTGTGCGTCGAAAGGCTGTCCGCGCCTTCCCCGTGCCGCGTTCGACCCCGAGAAGCTCGACGAGCAGCTCGACGAAGGCATGAGGGGCTTCGTGGCCGAGGCCCGCAACGTCATGATCGACGATGCCGTGAAGACCGCCACGCTCTCGAAGATCTTCGACTGGTTCGCCGGTGACTTCGCCGCGTACGAGAAGGCGCACGGGAACCCGAACGGCACCCAGATCGACTACGCGAACCGCTACCGCGGCGCGCTGCCGAAGATTCCGAAGGGCTACGCGATGAAGTTCTTCGAGTACGACAAGGGCGTGAACAGGCAGCCCTAGTTTTCTTGGGGAACCCGTCGTCGGGTTCCCCAAGCCCCTCCGCCGAATAGAGCCCGGTTGAGCGTCCCTCTACACTCGACTCGTGACTCCGCGCCCCGCGATTGCGATTCTGGACGTCGGCTTCGTCAAGCATCCCGACCTCCCCGCCCGCCGCGTGATCGCGTGCCGCGACACGACGGGCCGCCGCGTGGTGCCTTTCCGCTACGGCGACCCGAGGTCCTTCGCCGAGCACGGGACGCGCACGATGCTGCTCGCGGCCGGGGACGGCCGCGGAAGCGGCCTCGTCTCGCCTTCCCCGCGCGCCCGGGTCGTGCTCATGAAAGTGGGTCAGGACCACCGCGTCCCGAGGCAGGCGATCGTGCGGGCCTTCCGCTGGCTGCTCGCGCGTGGAGCCGCGTATGGGATCCGCGTCGTCCTCTGCCCGTTCGGGGACGATCCCGAGCGGCGAGGCGTGCGCAGCGAGATTCCGTCCCTCGTCCGGGCCCTTGACGACCGGGGCGTCGTCGTCGTCGCGGCCGCGGGTTGGGATCCGGCTGGGGCCTGCGTCTCGCCCGCCTCCTCACGTCATGCGATCGGCGTCGGAGGCTGGGACGTCGAGGCGAAGCGCCCGGCCCGGGGGCCGCGGGTGGGCGTAATCGGCGGAGTCCTGAAGCCGGATCTCCTCGCTCCGGCGGTGCCGCTCCATGTGCCGTCCCTGGACGGGCGCTCCCGGGAGAAGGCGGGCGGGACCTCGTTCGCGGCCTCCCTCGTGGCCGGGGCTGCCCTCGCGCTCGTGAGCAAGGACCCACGGCTCGACCGGGAAGGGGTCCTCGCCCGGCTCGCCGAGGCGGCCCGGCGGCTCCCCGGCCAGCCCCCGGCACTCGGCCTCCGGGCGCTCTTGCGGTTGGGGATTCCCGTTCGGCGGGCGGACTGATATCTTTACCAGGTGAATCAAAACGCAGACGAACGGCGGGTCTTCGATGACTTCCTGAGGAAGAGGAGCCTGAAGGTCACGCGCGAGCGGACGGCCCTCTTCGACGAAATCTTCTCGACGCACCGGCACTTCGACGCGGAGGATCTCGTCATTCGCATGCGCGACCGCGGCACGAAGGTGAGCCGCGCGACGATTTACCGCACGCTGGAGCTTCTGCACGAGTGCGGCCTCGTGGGGCGTGTGCGTCTGAACGAGGAGAAGTACCGCTACGAGCGGCTGCGCAAGGGCGAGCACCACGATCACCTCGTGTGCTCGAACTGCGGGAAGGTCATCGAATTCATCGACGCGGCGATCGAGAAGCGCCAGGAAGCCGTCTGCAGGGAATACGACTTCGCCGCCACGTCGCACTCCCACCAGATCCGGGGCATTTGCTCCGCCTGCCGCAAGTCGGCCGCGAAAACCTCCGCGAGGGCCGCCGGCGCCGTTTGAAGGGCGCCGGTCAGGGTTTCGGTTCGGCCGCCGGCAGGGACGCCACCGGCGATGCGGCGTCGAGCGGGAGCCCGTAGAGCGACGAGTAGACGCTCTGGAAGAACAGCACGCGCTTGACGTAGAGGCGTGTCTCCGAGAAAGGGATCGACTCCAGGAACTCGTCCTCGGGTGCGAAGTGGGACGCTCTTTTCCACGCCCTGACGCGCGCGGGCCCGGCGTTGTACGCAGCGAGCGCCGCGCCGGTGTCGCCCGAAAAGGCGTCGAGGAGCTGCCTCAGATAGCGCGCGCCGAGCCGCAGGTTCGCATCGGGGTCCCGGAGGTCTGGACGGCCCTTGCCCTTCTCCTTCCGGTAGAGGTGGCGGCCCGTCGAGGGCATCACCTGCATGAGGCCGAGAGCGCCCGCGCGCGATTTCGCGTCCTCGGTGAAAACGCTCTCCTGCCGGATGAGGCCGAACAGGAGCGAGGCCGGAACCCCCGCGGCCCGCGCGGCCTCTCCGATCCGATCCGCATGCGCCAGCGGGTAATAGGCGGCGCGCGCCTGGGCGGGGACCGCGCCCTCCTCGGGAGTTCCGAGCTCCGGATAGCGCCGCTTCAGCACCGCGGCCGCGCGGCGATGGTCGCCCCGCGCCGAAGCCGCGCGGCCCGCGAAGAGCGGATCGAGCGAGCCCTCGCTCTCGGCGGCGTCCTCGGCGAGACCGGGGAATCCGCAGCGGAGAAACTCGCGCGAGGGCAGGGCGGGTTCGCCGGGAACCTCGTCCCTTTCGAAAGCGGCGAGCGCCGGCGGCGCGGCCGGAATCGTCACGCCGAGCGCGGCAGCCGCCCAACGCCCGTAGAGATCGGCAACGGTGCCCGGCACGAGCCCGGCGTAGAGCGCTTTCGCCGTGCTCGCGTCGCCGGCCTTCTCGTGTGCCCGCGCGGACCAATAGGTCGCGCGCCGGCGCAGGAACGCCCCGCGATACGCGGGAATCTGCTCGTCGAAAAGGCGCGCCGCCTCGGCGAAATCGCCGACCGCATAACGCGCCCACGCGACGGCGAACCACTCCGCCGCTCCCGCGTCCGTCGTCGAGTCGAGCGCGAGCAGCGGCGTGAGGAGGCGGCGGGCGTCGTCTGCGCGCGCGGCCTTCCAGGCCAGACGGACTCCACTCTCGAGGAGCCTGCGCCGATCGTCGTCGAAGAGCGGGCCCAAGAGAAGCGCGTCGAGGGCGGCCAGCCGGACGCCGGCGGCGACCTTCTCCTTTTCGGAAAGGGCCCTGGAGGGCCGGGCGGCGGGAGCGCGACGACTGCGGCGCGCCCGGCGGGTCTCGGGCACGCCCATGAGACGGGTCTCGACGAGCCACGAGAGCGCGGCCCTGTGGAGCGCCTCGGTTTCGTCCGCCGGGTCGGCGAGTCCGAGGGAGAGAAGGCGCTTCGCGTCGCGCGGGCTGCCTGCGAGGAGCCACGCATCGGCGGTCTCGGCGCGCGAACGAGCGGGCACGTCCGGTCCGAGCGAGCGCAGGAGCGCGGACGCCCGTCTGGAATCGCGGCCCGCGATGGCCCGGGCCCGGGCCACTCGAATCTCGACGGATGACAGGCCAACGGCGGCCTCGAAGGCATCCCGATCGTCGTCGTCGAAGAGGTCCGAGGCGCGGGCGGGAGCGTCGGGGAGGATCGCCGCGAGGCGGACGAGGAAGCCGCGCGCCTCGGCGCCGGAGGCGACGCGCGACTCGGCGAGCGCACGCGCGATGAGGGCGCGCGGCTTCGACCTCTCCGGCGCGGGCCGCGCGGCGAGGGCGGCGCTCACGGCCGCGCGCTCCTTGGGGGTTGCGGCGAGACGCGCGGCTCGGGAGAGGGCGGCGCGGGAGAGGGCGAGAGGCGGGGCGCCCGCCGCGAAGGCAAGGAGAGCGGACACACGATTCGCCCGCTCGTCCGTTCCTGCCGAGAGACCGATCCACTCGGGGAGGCCCGGGAGGCCTAGAGGCGACGCGTCGAGTCCGGCGACGAGGGCTTCGGCGGAGCCGTCGCCTTTCGCGAGCGCGAGGGAAGCGGCGAAGAGGCGCTTCCTGAGGACCGAGACCTCGGAGAGCGCCGGGGGCGTGTCGGGCGCCGCCGACGAGAAGGCGAGCCTTCCCGCCGAAAGCACGCCCGCGAGAAGGAAAACCGGGAGAGCCAGCTGCTCAGCTCACCGAGCCGAGCGCTTCGGCCCGACCGTCGGCGAGGATGCGCACGAGCTCGTCGTGGAAGAAGTCCGTGTCGCCGCGGATGGAGGCGGGCGTCCTTTCGTCATAGACCTGGCGGCTCCTCTCGATGTCGTCCTTGAGACGTTCGTAGAGGTCGTTCAGGGTGCGGCCCTCTTCCACCTTCTTCTCGTTGTAGAGCTTGATCTCCGAAATGAGCAGGCGGGCCAGCCGCCGGGCGTCGTCCTGCGCGCGCTGCGGGCTGTCGGCGGCCGTCGCGCGACCCCGCGGAACGAATCCCGAGATCGGTCGCACCGCGCTCGCGATGTCGCGCGGGGGCGTCACGGCCGACGTCGGCACGCGGGCGGGCTTTTGCATGGCAAGGTCGCCATCCGCGGGCGACGCCCCGCGCCCCGAAGCGCGCAGGGCCTCGAACGCACCGGTGAAATCGCCGGTGGACGCGTTGGAGAGCGGCGAGACCAGGGATCCGGGAAGCGAAGCGGAGAGCGGGAGCGCGGGCGCAGGCGCGGAGGGGGTCGGGAAGGAAGCAGCCGAGGGCGTCGGTGCGAACGAAGGTGACGCCGAGAACGAAGGGACGGAGAGTGCGGGGACAGAAGGGACGACGCCCATCGTGGGAATCTGGCTCGTGAGGCCCGGATCGGACGAGAAGGAGCGGATGCCCGGCGGGATCCGCGACTTCGCGGACTCCTCGATGGCGCGCAGGGCTTCGCCGGCATCGGTGGACCGCGAGCGCTGCGGAGTCGGAACGGGGCCCGGCGCGGGCGGCGGCGCGGGAGAGACCTCGACCTCGAAGTCCGGGACGGCCGGCGCCGGCGAAGCCGACGTCGATGGCTCGAAGCGGGCGATCGCCTCTCCCGTGGGCGTGAGGGAGGGGGACGGTATCTTCTTGCGCGCGGCCAGGAGATCCACCGCGAGGCCGGTCACGAACGTGAGGACCTCGACGGCGGCCTCGTTCAGCCGGCCGTCCTCACCCGGCAGCTCGTCGGCGCAGACGACGCCGGCAAGCCGGTCGCGGATGACCATCGGAACGAGGAGAGTGCGCGCGGGCGCCTGCCCGCCGAGGGCGCGGCGGAGCGGCCCGGATTCGCTGGGCGGCTCGGCGAGCACGGAATGCTGCGACTTGAGCACGGCGGCGAGGAACGGATCGTCCTCGGCGCCGATGTCGAGAATGCGCACAGCGTCGTCGCGCCCTCCGGACGCGTCGAATCCGAGGGCCTTCCAGCCGGTGAGACGGTCGTTCCGAAGGACGAGCAGGGCGACCCGCGACGCATGCGCGTTGACGCGCGTGAGGAACCGCGAGAGGACGTCGACCTGGGTGCGGGCGGACTCGATGGCGGCCAGCGAACCGCGCACGACGGTCCAGTCGGCCTGAGGCGCGCCCGAGGCCGGGGCCGCCGCGGGGGCAGGGGGCGCGGGCGCCGCGTCCTCGAGCATCAGCGCGACGAGGTCCTCCGGGAGCAGCGGCTTCGCGTGCGCCGGAATCTTCTCCGACAGCGTGGTGAGGAGGACCTCGATGTCTCTCCGCGCGTCCACGAGCGACGATTTCCACGCCGCGAGGTGATCCTCGAGATGCGTGGACAGCGATTCGATCAAGCGGCGTGTCGCTGCGGGGTCGACCGGCATACGTCTCCTGACGGCGCCTTCTGGCGGGGCCTTCGGCGTCGTGGTCCCGGCATTATATTCGGACAGCGAACCTGAGCGGGACCCCGGCCGGATCGATTGACGCCCGGCCCAACCGGCTCTAGCATGTGAAGTTTGCCCGCGCCCTCTGGACCTTCCGGGTTCGGGGCAAACGGGGCCGGAGAGGAGGGAGACCTTTAGTGCCGCTGATCCACGTCAAGGAAGACGAGTCGTTCGAGAACGCACTGCGCCGCTTCAAGCGCAAGTGCGAGAAATCCGGCATCCTCTCCGAGCTCAAGAAGCGTCAGCACTACGAGAAGCCCTCTGCCAAGCGGAAACGCAAGGCCATTGCCGCCCGCAAGAAAATGCTCCGCAAGCTGGCGGAAGAGCGCCGCACGGGGATGTAGATTCCCGTTCCGTGAGTCATCCCGAACTCGACTGGCCCGGCGCGCTTCGGCTCGCCGGGCGTTTTTGTTCCACGGAGCGCGGCCGGGACCGGGTCCACGGCGCGATGCCGTCGCCGGACACGTTCGAAGTCGTGCGCCGCCTCGGCGTCACCCGGGATCTCCTCGCGCGCCGCGCGCTTCGCCCTCCGGTCGCTCTCGGAGGGCTCGACGAGGGGGCTCCACTCGTCTCGCGCCTCGGCCCGCAGGGGCGCGCGCTTCCGCCGGAGGACCTCCTCGACCTCTTCCTCCTCGTCGAGCGAGCGGAGGGCGCGCGCGTCGCCGTGCCTGTTCCCGACCTCGCGCTCACCGCCCTTTCCGACCTGCTCCTTCCGCTCACCTCGTTCGAGGACCTGCTCGCGGAGCGCGAGCCCACGTTCGAGCCCGACGGGCGGGTGAAGGACACCGCATCTGCGCGCCTGTACGCGATCCGCGCATCGATCCAGCGGCTGAGGAGGGAGGTCGTTCGAAAGCTCGAGGAGGTCGCGCGAACGCATCCGGACGCGCTGACGGGCGGCTACGTGACCGAAAAGGGCGGCCGCTACTGCCTGCCCGTGCGCGCGGACCGGCGCGACCAGGTGGGCGGCCTCCTGCACGAGCGGTCGGGCTCGGGCCAGACCGTCTTCGTGGAGCCGCTTCACGTCGTCGAGGACAACAACGCGCTCCAGGAAGCCGCGGAAGAGGAACGCGAGGAAATGCACCGCATCCTCGTGGCCCTGACGGGCCGCTTTTCGGCGCGGCGCGAGGACCTCGTGACCGCGGTGGAGGTGCTCACGGAGCTGGACGCGTTCCAGGCGCGCGCGGAGTTTTCGTCGCGCGTCGCGGGCGTCTTCCCCGACTTCTCCGATCGGTTCGTCCTCAAAGCCGCGCGCCATCCCCTTCTGGACCGGCGCCTCGCCGACCTCCGGGCGGACGTCTTCGGGGAGCTCGAGGAACGTCACGCGGATGCCGTGCCCCTGGACCTCGAATTGCCCGAGGGCTCGCGGCTCCTGCTCCTCTCGGGCCCGAACGCGGGCGGCAAGAGCGTCGCCATGAAGACCGCCGGCCTCTTCGCGCTCCTCGCGCAGTCGGGCTTCGCGATTCCGTGCGGGCCGGGTTCCACGCTTCCCGTGTTCGACCAGGTGCTCGTCGTGGCGGGCGACGCGCAGGACCTCCTCGGAGACCTTTCTTCGTTCGCGGCCGCCATGACGCGCATGGCCCGGGTCCTTGCGGAAGCCACGTCCCGGAGCCTCGTCCTCCTCGACGAGCTCGGCAGCGGCACCGATCCGGCCGAGGGAGCGGCGCTCGCGATCGCCGTCCTGGACGAGGATCTTGCGCGCGGCGGCGTCACGATCGCGACGACGCACCTCTCCGCCGTGAAGGAGTGGGCGCAGGACCGCCCGCGAGTCCTCTCCGCCGCGATGGAGTTCGACGAAAAGGCGGGCCGGCCCACGTTCCGCGTGCGGGCCGGCGCAAGCGGGCGATCGCGCGCGCTCGCGGTCGCGGAGAAGGCAGGCCTGCCCGCGCGCGTCCTCGCCTCCGCGAAGAAACAGCTCGGCGCGAAGTGGGAGGCCGCGGACGCGGCTTTGACGCGCCTGGAAACCGAAACGCGCCGCGCCCGCGAGGAGGCGGACAAGGCAAAGGCGGGGGCGGAGAAGGCCGCGTCCCGCCTCCTCGATCTCGAAAGAGAGCGCGCCGTGCTCGCCCTGGAGCGGGCGAAGGTGAAGGAGAAGGCGAAGGAGCAAATCGACCGGGCCCTCGCGACGCTGCGCGAGAAGACGCGGCAGGAGCTCGAACGCATGCGCGAGGACCTGAAGGCGGGGCGCTCCATCTCGCGGGGCGCGCTGATGACCGTCACTCAGTCGGCGCGCGAGGCCGCGCTGGGCCTCTTCGGCGGGCAAGACGAGCCTCCCCCGCTGGCCGGGCCTGTTTCCGCCGGCATGCAGGTCCGCATCGCGGGCCTCGGCGCGACAGGGCGCCTCCTGGCGCTCGCGGTGGGACGCGGGGAGGCCGAAGTCGAGGTCAAGGGGAAGCGCCTCCGGGTTGCGCTCGCGGCGCTCTCCCCTGCTTCATCCGCTTCTCCGGCAGGACGTCCGGTTCCGGTCGAGACCCTGGCCCCCGCTTCGAATCGGGCTCGGACTCCCCCGCCTTCCTCGTCCGGAGTCGTGACGACGATGGCCACGGCCGAGGTCGTGCTCGTCGGGCAGAGGGTCGATGACGCCCTTCCCGTGGTCGAGCGAGCCATCAACGACGCTCTTCTCTCCGGCAAGGCGGCGCTCCGCCTCGTCCACGGCCATGGGACGGGCCGGCTCGCGGCCGCGGTGCGGGAGTTCCTGACGACGCATCCCGGAGTCGCGTCCTACCGATGGGGCGACGCAGAGGAGGGCGGCCAGGCCGTCACGATCGCGAGGCTGGATGTCTGAGCCCGTCTACGACATCACGGACGACGTCAAGCGCGACGTCCTCGCGGCCACGGATCTCGTCCAGCTGATCGGCGCGACGACCTCTCTCAAGAAAGCGGGCCGCTCGTGGAAGGGGCTGTGCCCGTTCCACACCGAAAAGAGCGCGTCGTTTCACGTGCATCCCGACAAGGGCTTCTATTACTGCTTCGGCTGCGGGGCGAAAGGCGACGCGATCACGTTCGTGCGCGAGACCGAGCGCCTCGAGTTCCCCGACGCGGTGGCGTATCTCGCCCGGCTCGCGGGCGTCACGCTTCCCATGCGGCGGAGCGGCTCGCGCGCGGATCGCGGGAAAGAGACGCGCGCGGCGGAGGCGTTGAGCCTCGCGGCGGCGTTCTACCGCGCGAATCTCGACAAGCATCCGGCTGCGCGGGCGCTCCTCGAGAAGCGCGGGCTGACGCCGGAGGAAGGGCATGCCTACGGCTTCGGCGCGGCCCTCGACGCCTGGGACGCCCTCCGAACCGCTCTCCTTCCTCGTGTCCAGGAAGACACGCTGGTGGAGGCGGGACTCCTCCAGAAGAACCCGGAGACGGGGCGCGTGTACGACCGCTTCCGGAACCGGCTGACGATCGAGATCCGCGACGGGCGCGGCGAGATCCTGGGCTTCGGCGCGCGCGCGTTCGGGGACGACCAGCCGAAATACCTCAACTCGCCGGAAACCGCGCGGTTCTCGAAAGGAAAGCTCCTCTACGGCCTCGACCGCGCGAAAGAGGCGATCCGGAGGGAAGACGTCGTCATCCTCGTCGAAGGTTACTTCGACCGGATCGCCTGTGAGCGCGCTGGCGCTGCGAACGCCCTCGCCTCGATGGGCACGGCGCTCACGTCGCAGCAGGTCGACCTCCTCGCGCGGCATTCCAGCACGGTCGTCGTGGCATACGACGGGGACGCACCCGGGCTCGCAGCCGCATACAAGGCGTTTCCGCTCCTCCTGCAGCGCGGGCTGACCGTCAGGCATCTCGTGCTGCCGGAGGGGCACGACCCCGACTCCCTTCTGAGGGAGAAGGGCGCCGAGGGCCTTCGGGCCGCCCTTGCGAAAGCGCAGCCGCTCATGGCAAGCCTCCTGAGCAGGATCCCTGGGCCGACTGCGAACCCCGAGGTTCGCGCCGAGCGACTTTCTGAGGCTGCCGGAATCCTCCTGGAAGCAAAAGACCCCGGTCTCAGGAACGAGTTTCTCGCCACGCTCGCGGTCAGCGCGGCTGTTCCCGTCAGCACGCTCGCGCCCGGGAACAAACCTGGGGCGCAGGCGGTTAGGAAGTTGTCGGCGGTGTCACAACAGGCACTGCCGGACCAGGAGGCGAGGGTTCTGTCTGTCCTCCTGGCGGATTGGCCCGGCAGCATCGAAGTCACCGAGCGAGTGCCTCTGGAGTTTTTCACGCATCCTGTTGCAAAAGAGATACTTACCGCCCTGAAAGAGTTCGCGTCTCAACCGGGAGCCCTTGATTTTTCATCACTTACGACACATCTTGGGGCAGATGCGGGGCCCGTCGCCGCTCAGCTCCTCCTGCGGGAGAGCAACTTGGAGGCGGAAGGCGCGGTCACGAAGGGCTCGGAGGGGCTCAGCCGCATCCAAATCCCGTTGATGCAATTGAAGATACGTCTTCTGGAGGAGACTGCGGCGAACCTTCAGCCCGAGATCCAGCAGGCTGCCTCTACCGGAGACCTCCCGGCGGGCGAGGCGGCGGCACGCAAGAAACAGGACCTGGTCGAAGAGATCCGCCGCCTGAAGGCGGAACTAAGAGCGGAAACCGCGAGACGAATATGAAGCGCGCCGGAGACTCCCGGAACGCGTATGGAAGCGAGAAGTCGGTGACGGTAGAAGAAAAGCACCCCGAAGTCAGGACCCTGATCAACCTCGGCAAGGAGCGCGGGTACCTGCTCTACGACGAGATCTATCAGGCGTTGCCCGAAGAGCTCGCGAACGCGCCGGACGAGCTCGACGAGATCTACATCCGGTTCGGCGACTACGGCATCGAGGTCGTCGACGTCCCCGAGAAGGCGACGAAGAAGGCCGGACCGGCCGCCGGCTCCGAGACGACCGTTCCCGATCCGACGACGGTCGAGAAGACGAACGATCCGGTCCGGATGTACCTGCGCGAGATGGGCACCGTGAAGCTCCTCGACCGCGAGGGCGAGGTCTCGATCGCCCGCCGCATCGAGAACGGCGAGGCGAAGATCTACCGCGCCCTGTCGACGAACAAGGTCGTCCTCGGCGAGATCCTCAAGATCGTCGAGCAGGCCAAGAAGGACAAGAACGTCGCGCGCGGCTTCCTCGAGTTCGCGGCCGCGGCGCTCGAGGAAGCGGACGAGATCGATCCCAAGACGGCGAACCGCATCGGGTCGATCCAGAAGCACTTCGAGAAGATCGGAAGGCTAGACGGCGAGCTGCGCAAGCTGGCCGACCGCAAGCGGCCCGCGCCGAAGCCGAAGAAGCTCACGGTCAAGGCCCTCGTGCACGCGAAGGCGAAAGCGGCGGGGAAGCCGGTGCCGCCCACGAAGCCGCAGCCCGTCGTCGATCCGGCGATCGACCGCCGCATTTCGGAGATCGCGCGTCTCATCCACGCGATCGACTTCACGCCCGCGACGCTCCTGCGCATGGTCAACATGCTGAAGGACCTCGACCGGCAGTTCGCGATGCCCGAGGCCACGATCCGCCAGGACCTCACGAACCTCAAGAAAGAGAAGAACGAGGTCCGCCGCGACTTCTACAAGCGCCGTGTCTCGAAGTACCGGCAGATGCTCAAGGACCTCGAGGAGAAGTACCGGATCGACCACGACGAGATCAAGCGGACGATGAAGCTCATCCGCGAGGGCGAGGGCGAGGCCGATCAGGCCAAGCAGGAGCTCATCGTCGCGAACCTCCGCCTCGTCGTCTCGATCGCGAAGAAGTACACGAACCGCGGCCTCCAGTTTCTCGACCTGATCCAGGAGGGGAACATCGGCCTCATGAAGGCCGTCGAGAAGTTCGAATACCGCCGGGGCTACAAGTTCTCGACGTACGCCACGTGGTGGATCCGCCAGGCCATCACGCGCGCCATCGCGGACCAGGCCCGCACGATCCGCATCCCGGTCCACATGATCGAGACGATCAACAAGCTCACGCGCACCCAGCGCTCGCTCGTGCAGGAGCTCGGCCGCGAGCCGACCGCCGAGGAGATCGCGAAGCGCATGGACATGCCGGCCTCGAAGGTCCGCAAGATCATGAAGATCGCGCAGGAGCCTATCTCCCTCGAGACGCCCATCGGCGAGGAGGAGGATTCGCACCTCGGCGACTTCATCGAGGACAGGCAGGTCATCTCGCCGATCGACGCCGTGATCGTCGCGAACCTCAAGGACCAGACGCGCCGCACGCTGAAGACGCTCACCCCGCGCGAGGAGCAGGTTCTCCGCATGCGCTTCGGCGTCGGCGACGGCTCGGAGCACACGCTCGAGGAAGTGGGAAAGAGCTTCAACGTGACCCGCGAGCGCATCCGCCAGATCGAAAGCAAGGCGCTCCGGAAGCTCCGGCACCCGAGCCGGGCGAAGAAGCTTCGGCCCTTCGTGGATGTAGGGCAGTAGGAAGAAAAGATTTCTTAGAAGGTCGGAAAAACGAAGAAACGCGGCGAAAAGCGGCCCTGCGCGGGCCCCTCCACGCGCCTTCTAAGAAAATCTTCCTCGTGCTATTCTCCTTCTTCGGCCGTAAGGGTCCGTAGCTCAGCGGTCAGAGCCACCGGCTCATAACCGGCGGGTCCCTGGTTCGAATCCAGGCGGACCCACCGGACGGTTCCGATGGCGAAATGAAAGAGGGAGATTCGACATCCGGGCGCGCAGAGACACTTCCGATCCCTCGGGCGCATTCGAGCGCCGGGGGTCCATCCAGACGGGCGCCGTATCGGCGCCCGTTTTCGCTTTTCAGGGGGTTCAAGATGAAAACCGGGACGATCAGGTGAGCGCGACGATGACGAGTCCGCTCGACAGACTTTTCCTCCTCCAGGAAGTTCTTCTCGAAGTCGACCAGAAGACCGAACGCCGGGGCAGGACGCCCGACCACCTCGTTCACATCGAGGCCGCTTATCACGACGCCCGGCGGCAGCGCGACGCGGCGGGGGCGATCCTCTCGCAGGCCGGTGAGCGCAAGAAAGCGCTCGACGGCGAGATCCAGGATTTCAACGAGCAGATGAAGAAGTACCAGCAGCAGCTGCAGTCAGTGAAGACGAGCCGCGAGTACAGCGCGCTCCTGAACGAGATCGACGGCTTGAAGCGCGAAGTGAGAATCCGCGAGGACGAGCTCCTTTCACTCGATGAGACGATGGCCGGCTCCTCGACGGATCTGGACCGGAGGGACGAGGAGTTCCCGGCCGAAGAGGCCGGCTACGAAGAGCAGATGAAGGAGTGGCGGGCCGAACAGGCCGTCCTCGACGCCGAGATCGCCGCGGCGAAGAAGCGGGCGAAGAGCCTGAGGGCCGAGCTCGAACCGCGCCTCCTGAAAACGTTCGAGCAGATCCGGAAGAAGAGGGCCGGCGTGGCCGTGGCGCGTGTCGACATGGTGGGGCCGCAGACGGCCGCCTGTTCGGCCTGTCACGTGCGCCTGCGCCCGCAGCTCCTCTCCGACCTCCGCCTCTCGAAGGAGACGGTCTTCTGCGAAAGCTGCAAGCGGATCCTCTACTGGATTCCGTGAGGCAGGCCGGAAGGAAGCTCGCGGGAACGCTCGTCCTCTACTTCGACGGGGCGTCGCGCGGGAACCCTGGCCCTTCGTCATACGGCGTCTGGTCGCCCGCGGGGCTCAAGGATGCGAGAACGCTCGGCTCCACCACGAACAACGTGGCCGAGTGGCGCGGTTTTCTCGCCGCCCTCGACCTCGC
This sequence comes from Thermoanaerobaculia bacterium, assembly GCA_023717585.1. Classification (GTDB taxonomy): domain Bacteria; phylum Acidobacteriota; class Thermoanaerobaculia; order UBA5066; family UBA5066; genus Fen-183. The sequence goes on along the minus strand of JAMQPJ010000466.1, from coordinate 2,829 downwards.
GCTCCAGGCAGGCGCCAGGGACGTCGAGATCCGGGCCGACAGCCAGCTCATCCTCCGGCAGTTCTCGGGCGAGTACCGCATGAAGGCGCCGCATCTCGCAGGCTTCCTTCTGGAGGCCCGCCGGAAAGCGCGCGGAATCGAGCGCCTCAGGGTCGTTCACGTGCCGCGCGAGGAGAATCACGAGGCCGACGCCCTCGCGAACGCGGCTCTCGACTCCGCTCTCGACGCCGCGCGCGTCCGGAAGGTGCCGGAAGGTGACGCGCGCCGCTGAAATCGCCGCGCGCCTCGCAGACGTGAAGAGGCGGATCGCAGCCGCGGCGGCGCGCAGCGGACGCCCGCCGGGGAGCGTCCTCCTCGTCGCGGTGGGGAAGACCTTTCCCCTCTCCGACCTCCTCCTCGCCCACGCGGCCGGGGCCCGCGCGTTCGGCGAAAACCGCGTCCAGGAAGCCGAGGAGAAGTTTCCCGGACTGCCGCCCGATGCCGCGGGGCACCTCATCGGCCCTCTCCAGTCGAACAAGGCGAACCGCGCCGCGAAGATCGCCGCGGTCATCCAGGCGATCGACTCTCTGGACCTGGCCCGGCGCCTCGACCGCGCCGCGGCGGCCTGCGGGAAGAGCCTCGCCGTGTTCGTCCAGGTGCGCCTAGGCGGGGAAGCCACGAAATCGGGCGTCGAGCCGGCGGACGCTGCCGCGCTCGTCGAGGCCGTGCGGGCGATGCCCGCGCTCCACCTCAGGGGCCTCATGACGATTCCTCCGCCCGGAGAGACGCGTCCGCACTTCGCGGCGCTCCGGAAACTCGGCGAGACGCTCGGGCTATCGGAGCTCTCGATGGGCATGAGCGACGACTTCGAGGCGGCCGTCGAAGAGGGCGCGACGCTCGTGCGCGTCGGCAGCGCGATCTTCGGGAAGAGAAGATAGAGAGATTCCTCAGAAGGTGAAGAGAGCGGCGGCACGGCCTTCCCGCTTCGAGGGGGGGTGCGGCTTGCTAATCTGCCGGGGATGAGGCCGACTTACGCGATGCGCTTCACCGCGCCTCCGGGCTGGCGCCGCATCCCGCCCGTAACGCGGGCGCTGCTCGCTCTCGTCGTGTCGGGCTATCTCCTCTGGCTCGCGTGGCCGCTCGCCGCAGCGTGGCTCGTCCTCGCGCCCCGCGCCGTGCTTGCCGGGCAGGTCTGGCGCCTCCTGACGTACGCACTCGTGAGTGCGTCGATTACGGGCGTTCTCTTCGATCTTCTGATGACGTGGAGCCTCGGCGGCGCCATCGAGCCGCGGTGGGGCTCGCGCCGGTTCGCATGGTTCGTCGTGTCCGCGACGGCCCTCGCCGGCGCACTAGGCCTTCTCGTCGGAGGAGGCGCGGGCCTTGCGCCGACGGTTCTCGCGCTGATCTTCGCGTGGATGCTCGAGGGACCTTCTCAGCCGGTCTCACTCTTCGGACTTTTCCCGATGACGCGGCTCGGCCTGGCCATCCTCGCCCTCGTTTTCGTGGTCTTCTCCGAGCTCGAGAGCACGCGCTCGCTGCCGCGCCTTCTCTTCGTCCTCGGCGGACTCCCGGTCTCGTGGCTATTCACGCGGGGCTTCCGGGGAGGAGGCCCGCGCTTCCCGCGCATTCGGAACCCGTTTCGGCGAAGGCGCTTCACGGTCGTCGACGGAGGAAGCGACTCGCGCGTCCATTGAATTGAGTCCAAAGGGTTTATAATTGCGCGCATGAGACCTTCCATCAGCGCGCTCGAGATCCGTAAGAGGCAGTTCCCGAAGCGCTTTCGCGGCTTCGACGCTGCCGAAGTGACGAACTTTCTCGATGCCTTTGCCGAGGACCTCGAAGAGATGTCCCGCGAGCTCGACGAGCTGGAGCGCGAGAACGCGCGGCTCAGGGAGGAGAACGCCCGTCACCGCGACACGGAGGCCACGCTCAAGGAGACTCTTCTCCTCGCCCAGCGCTCGGCCGACAGTCTGCGTGAGACGAGCGAGAAGGACGCCAACCGCATCGTGAGCGAGGCCGAGACGAAGGCCGAGCGGATGGTGCAGCAGGGCTTCGAGCGGATGGCCGATACGGAGAAGAAGATCCGCGAGCTCCGCATGGAGCGCCGGAACTTCCAGCTGAAGCTCCAGAGCACGATCGAACTGTTCCAGCAGGTCCTCAACTTCGACAAGGAAGAGGACGAGATGGAGAGTTCCCTCTCGATCCACCGCCCGAAGAAGCGCGAGGGAGAGACGGCCTGAAGCGGCTGTCCATCCGGCATCTCGCCGAGCTGGCGACGCCGGAGGGCGCCTCGGCCCGCTCGGGCGCGGCCCAGGGCGTCGTCCGCCGGGTCCTCGACGCCGCGCTCCTCGTGGAAGACGGGGCGATCGTCTTCGCGGGGCCCGATGAAGACTTCGTCCGGCTCTATGGCGAAGCACCGGCGCGCGGGGAAACCGTCCTCGACGGCGGGGGCAAGACTGCCGTTCCCGGGTTCGTCGACGCGCACACGCATCTGCCCTGGGAGGGCTTCCGCGAGGACGAGTTCAACCGGCGTCTGAAAGGGGAGACTTACGCGGGCATCGCGGCGTCGGGAGGCGGGATCGTCGCGACCGTCGCGGCGACGCGAGCGGCCACCGAGGAGACGCTCGCTTGGAACGTGCGGAAGCGCCTCGACCGGATGCTCGAGCACGGGACCACGTTCTGCGAAGCGAAGACGGGTTACGGCCTCGACCTCGCGAACGAGACGAAACAGCTGAGGGCGCTCCTTGCGGGCGCCGAGGGGCACGCCGTCGGCGTCGCGCCCACGGCGCTCCCCGCGCACGAGCTCCCGCCCGAACGCCGCGGATCGGATGCGCTCCGGAAGCGGTACGT
>JAMQPJ010000413.1 GCA_023717585.1 Thermoanaerobaculia bacterium | reverse complement strand
CCGGTCGACGAGCGCTCCGACGTCTGGGCGCTGGGCGTCATGATGTACGAGATCCTCACGCTCCATTCGCCCTTCTACGGCGCGAACCCGATCGCGACGCTCGCGTGCGTGCTGCGGGACGATCCCATGCCGCCGCGCGAGCGGTCGCCGCGACGCGAGATCCCCGTCGCGCTCGAGCGCACCTGCCTCAAGGCACTCGCGAAGTCGCCCGATGCGCGCCACTCCTCGGCGCGGGAGCTGCAGGACGAGATCCAGGCGTGGCTCGAAGCCGAGGCCGACAAGGTCAAGCGGCAGGAGAACGCCGGCATCCTCGCCTGGCGCGGCCGGGAGATCCTCGAGGACTACCGCCGGAAAAGGGCGGAGATTGCCGCCCTCGAGCGCGATGCCGAATCGCTGCGCGGCAGCTTCCAGCCCTGGCAGCCCGTCCGCGAGAAAGCGCCGCTCTACAAAGCCGAGGACCGGCTGCGCGATGCGCGAGCGGAGCTCGCGACCACCGGCTCGAACCTCGTCATGACGCTCGCGGGCGCCCTCGGGCACGACGAGAGCCACTCCGAGGCGCGCGCCGTCATGGCCGACTATTTCTTCGAGCAGCTCCTCGAGGCCGAGGAGACGCACGACGTCCGAAACGTGCGGTACTTCGGGCAGATCGCCGCGGCCTTCGACGACGGGCGGCACGCCGCCGCGCTGAAGGGCGACGGGTCGCTCGCGCTCGAGTCGGACCCGCCGGGGGCCGAGGTGTGGCTCTACGAGTTCGTGGAGAGGAACCTCCGTCTCGTCCCCGAGAACGAGCGCCTCCTCGGGAAGACGCCACTCTCCCCCGTGCCGCTTCCGATGGGGAACTACCTCGTCGTTCTCCGGACGCGGGGCCGCGCCGACACGCGCTATCCCGTCTTCATTTCCCGCGGGCGCGCGTGGACCGGCCGCGTCCGCCTGCTCGCCCCCGGCGAGATCGGCGAGGGCTTCGTCCACGTGCCCGCCGGCCCGTACGTCCTGGGCGGCGATCCCGCGCTTCCCGGTTGGGGCCTGCCCGGACGCATCGCCGAGAGCGAGGACTTCTGCATCGGCGTGCATCCCGTCACGATGGGCGAGTACGTCGAGTTCCTGAACGACCTCGTCGGGACTGACCCCGCGAAAGCGACGCTCCACTCCCCCAAGAAGGACGTGGGCGGAAGCACGTATCTCGAGGTGGACGGGGAGGGACGCTTCTCGCTTCCGCCGCGCGACCTCCTCGGCGAGGAGATGCATCCCCGCCGCCCGTGCGTGAGCGTCACGTGGCACTCCGCCGTCGCGTACGCCGAGTGGCGCTCGGCGCGCGACGGGCGCGCGTACCGGCTTCCGAAGGAGCTCGAGTGGGAGAAGGCCGCGCGCGGCGTGGATGGACGCGCGTTCCCCTGGGGCGACCGGTTCGACGCGAGCTTCTGCAACTCGGGAGAGAGCAACCAGGGCCGCCCGCGGCCGCTGCCGGTCGACACGTACGAGACGGACGTTTCCGTGTACGGAGTTCGCGGCACGGCGGGCAACGCGCGCGACTGGACGGCCACGCTCGTGACGCAGGGCCGCGGCGATACCGCGATGGTGTCGAGCGTCATCCGCGGCGGGGCCGCCGAGTTCGCGGGCTCGACGGAGTTCAGCCACATGAGCCGCGCGGCGTTTCGCTACGTGATCCCCGCCTTTTATCTCAATCCGGCGATCAGCTTCCGGCTGGCGTTCACGCCGGAGCCCGCAGAGGGGGCCGACCGATGACGTTCGCACCGTGGACCGACGCCCAGCTCGCCGCCACGCGGAGCATGGGAGACCCTCTCGCCGACGCGGCCGTGGCCGCGCTCTACGAGGAAGCGGGCGGCGGCCGCGACGGGCTGAAGAAGCTGAACGACCTCCTGTTCGGCCTCACGTTCGAGGACCAGTTCACCCACGCACAGCTCCCCGGGCCCGTGCACGCGTTCGCGGTCGCGAGCGCGCAGCCGCCGCCGTGGGCGAACGCCGCCCTCGTCGACGCCGGGCAGAAGTTCTTCTACGACAACGGCGTCGGGGCGACGGTGCTTCTCGTTTGCGCGAGCCTTCCCGAGTGCTACGTGATGAAGAACGGCATCCACGTCCTCGGCCTCACGACGTACCTGAAGGACCGCCCCGGCCTGCGCATCCTCGAGACGTCGCAGATGGTGCGCGACGCGATGCTCCCAGGCGGCCTCGCGCCCGGCGCCAAGGGCATCCTCGCGGTCCAGAAGGTGCGCCTCCTGCACGCGGCCGTCCGTCACCTCATCCTGACGACCGCGATGGGCGAAGGCCACGACATGGGCAAGGTCTGGGGCGAGGCCCGGTGGGATCCCGAGTGGGGCCATCCGATCTGTCAGGAGGACATGGCCTACACGCTCCAGACGTTCGCGTACGTCGTCCTGCGCGGCCTGAAGACGATGGGCGCCGAG
>JAMQPJ010000390.1 GCA_023717585.1 Thermoanaerobaculia bacterium | reverse complement strand
CTTCGGGTCGAGCACGACCGCCTTCTCGAACGAGGCCTTGCACTTCTTCGCCCAGCCGAGCTGTGAGAAGAGGGATGCCTTGATCGCCTTTTGCCCGTATGCCCGCCCGAGCCAGAGGTGGGCCTCGGCGTTTTCGGGCTGCTCCTTCACGGCCTTCTCGCCGGCTGCGACCGCCGCGTCGAGCTGCTCGGCCTTGAGCGCGGCCTTGACGGGCTCGACGAGCGGGGAATCGGCGGCGAAAGCGGGGGAAGAGAAGAGAAGGCAAAGGGAAGAGAAGACAAAGAGAGAGATTTCTTTGAAGGTAAAGAGGGCGGGGGGGAGGGTCGCGGCGCGTCGAAGGGCGCACTCGCGGGCGAGTGGGGTCCGAAGAGAGATTGCCTTGAAGGTGAAGAGGGCCTGGCTCCCCGCTCTCTTACTCATTCGAAGAACGTCCTCCTCGGGCGTCGAAATCGGCACGAGCCTCTCTCGAGTGCATCCAACGTGCCATGTCCCCGTGTCAAGATTCCCCCATGAGCGACAGGCAGCGCCGCCACCGATCGGACCTGCACGAGATCGCCCGCCGGGCGATGCGGGAGAAGGGGCTGGTCCCGGATTTCCCGAAGGGAGCGCTCGAACAGCTCTCGCGCATCGAGGAGCCCGCGAAGGAGCCCGGCCTCAAGGACCTCCGCGACCTTCTCTGGGCCTCGATCGACAACGACGACAGCCGCGACCTCGACCAGCTGTCGGTGGCCGAGGCGCTCCCGAACGGCGACGTCAGGGTCCTCGTCGCGATCGCGGACGTGGACGCGCTCGTGAGGAAGGGGACGCCGATCGACGAGCGGGCAGCCCGGAACACGACGTCCGTCTACACGGCGGGCGGCGTCTTCCCGATGCTCCCCGAGAAGCTCTCGACGGACCTCACGTCCCTCAACCCGGACGAGGACCGCGCCGCGGTCGTGATCGAGTTCGTCGTGGACGGGGGCGGCGCCCCTCACGGCACGAGCATCACCCGAGCCCTCGTCCGCAACAAGGCGAAGCTCGCCTACGACGCCGTGGATGCCTGGAGGGACGGGCGGGGCCCGATGCCCGACGCGATGGCCCGGGTGCCCGGGATCGACGCCCAGGTCCGCCTCCAGGAGACCGCGGCGCAGAAGCTGCGGGTGCGCCGCTACGAAGAGGGCGCGCTGGACCTCGAGACGATCGAGGCGCGGGCCGTCTTCGAGGGCGAGGAGATCACGGATCTCACGGTCGACCCGCAGAACCAGCCGCGCCAGCTCATCGAGGACTTCATGATCGCCGCCAACGGCGTGACGGCGCGCTTCCTGGCCGAGAAGGGCTATCCGTCGCTGCGGCGCGTCGTGCGCTCGCCCGAGCGCTGGCTCAGAATCGTGACGGTCGCCTCCGACCACGGCTTCTCGCTCCCGCCCGAACCCGACGCGAAGGCCCTCGAGGCGTTCCTGGTCGAGCGGCGGCGCGCCGACCCCGAGCGCTTCCCGGACCTCTCGCTCGTGATCGTCAAGCTCATGGGAGCGGGGGAGTACGTCCTCGAGGTGCCGGGCCAGCCTCCGATCGGTCACTTCGGCCTCGCCGTGCGCGACTACACGCACTCCACGGCGCCGAACCGCCG
>JAMQPJ010000387.1 GCA_023717585.1 Thermoanaerobaculia bacterium | reverse complement strand
CTCGGCGCCGCGGGCGTCCTGACGAAACCCTTCGACCCGATGTCCCTCGCCGCGAACGTGCGCGCGATTCTCGGGACCCTCTAGCGTGGACACCTCCTGGCACCGGACCCTTCGCGAGCTCCGCGGGCAGTTCGCGGAGGGCGCGGGAGAACGCCTCGCGGCGATCGACAGCGCCCTCGACAAGCTGCTCGCGAAGCCGGAGGACGCCAAGAGCCTCGCGGAAGTCCGTCTGCGCTTCCACGGGCTCTCCGGAACGGGGGCGACATTCGGGTTTCCGCGCGTCAGCGTCCTCGGCATGCAGGGCGAGCACGCGTGTGACGCGGTCGCGGAGTCCGGCCGGGCGCCGACGCGCGAGGAGATCCGGGCCTGGCGCGCGCTCGTCGAGGAGGTCCGCGAGGCGTTCCGTGCGGAGGCCGAGCCCGCCGCGAACGCGCCTGCGGAACAGGCAGAGCCTGATGCGGCGAAGCCGGACATGATGCCGACTTCCTCGGGCTTCAATCGCCTGATCGAGATCCTCGTGGCGCACGACGACGCGGAGCTCCGTACCGCGTTGGCCTCGCACCTCGAACGGGAGGGGATGATGGTCACCGTCGCGTCGGATCTCGAAGACGCGAGAAAGATCCTCTCGCAGCGCATACCCGATGCGCTGGTCGTCGACATGCAATTCGACGGCGGAGAAGGCGGTGCCCTCGTCGAGAGGCTGCGGGGAATGCCGGGCGGCGAAGGTCCGGCGGCATTCGTCGTCGGCGCGCCCGCGGGGTTCGTCGACAAAGTCGAGGCGATCCGCTGCGGGGCGGACGCGTACTTCGAGCAACCGGTCGACTGGGAGCTCTTCACGCGGCGGCTCCGGCAGCTCCTCGAGCGAAACCAGGCGGAAGCGCCACGCGTCCTCTCCGTCGAGGACGACCCGGATCAAGCCGGCTTCGTAAAGGCCGTCCTCGAGTCGGCGGGATACGCGGTCAGAATCTGCTCAGAACCCGCGCGTTTCGAGGCGGACGCGATCGCCTTCACGCCCGATCTCGTCCTCATGGACATCAACCTTCCGGGTTTCTCCGGATACGACCTCGCGCGCTTCCTGAGGCAGAACGAGAAGTACGCGGCCGTGCCCGTCGTCTTCCTGACGGCCGAGAATCGCGCGCAGTCGCGGATCGAGACGATCCGTGCCGGCGGCGACGACCATCTCGTCAAGCCGGTCACTCCGGCGATTCTCCTCTCCACGGTCGCAGCCCGGATCGAGCGCGCGCAGTTCCTCAAGAGTCTCCTCGGCCGGGACGGGCTCACGGGCCTCCTGAATCACACGGCCTTTCTCGAGGGCGCACGTGGGGCGCTTCTCCGGCAGGCGCGCGCTCCCGGCAAGGGAGCGTCCTTCGTCCTCATCGATCTCGACCATTTCAAGGCGGTCAACGATCGCCACGGCCACCCCGTCGGGGACCGCGTGCTCGCCGCCCTGGGCACTCTCCTCAGGAGAAGGCTTCGCGGGACGGATCTCGTCGGGCGGGTGGGCGGAGAGGAGTTCGCGGTTATCCTGGAGGGTCTGACCGAAGGGGAGGCCGAGCGTCTCATGAACCGCCTGCTCGAGGAGTTCTCCGTCATGTCGCACAGCGGCGCAGGCGGGGCTGCTTTCCGCGTGACCTTCAGCGCCGGCGTTGCGGGCTACCTGCCCGGCATGACGGTGGACGCGTGGAGGCAGGCGGCCGACGACGCTCTGTACGCCGCGAAATCCGCCGGCCGCCATCGGGTAGTCGGCGCGGCGCGACCCGAAATCGCGCCGTGACGCGCCGCCGTTCCTGCTGCGGCCTCGCCATGGCGGTCATGGCCGTCATGACGGTCGGTCTCGGCGCGCGGGTGGAAGCGGGCGCCGGCGCGAGCTCTTCCTCGTTGTGGGAGGCGTGGCCGCACACGGTACCGGTCCCGCCCTTCGCGCTGAAGCACGAGGGAATGCGCGCGCAGCTCGCCGCTATCCTCGCGCGGCACGAGGGGCTCTTCACGATCGCCGAAGAGGGCGCCTCGGCGGAAGGAAGGAGAATCCCCCTCGTCGTCCTCGGCAACGGCCCGACCACGGTCCTCCTCTGGTCGCAGATGCACGGCGACGAGCCGACGGCGACGAGCGCGCTTCTCGACGTCCTCGAGCACCTGGGACGAACGCGAAAGACGCCCGAGACGGAGCGTCTCCTGTCGCGCCTCAGGCTTGCGATCGTCCCGATGCTCAATCCGGACGGGACAGAGAGGACGCGCCGCACGAACGCGCAGGGCATCGACATCAACCGCGACGCCCTGCGCCTCGAGACGCCCGAGGGACGCTTCCTCAAGTCCGTGCGTGACCGGCTGAAGCCGTCGATCGGCTACAACCTCCACAACCACACCGCGGGCCTGACGGCGGGCAGGCAGGGGCCGCAGGTGGCGATCTCCCTCCTCTCCGTCCCGTACGACGAGGCCGACACCGAGAACGAGGGGCGCCTCGTGACGAAGCGGCTCGCGGTTCTCGTCCGGCGCCTCCTCGAGCCGTATGCGAAGAACCGTGTCGGGCGCTACGACATGGACTACACGGCGCGCGCCTTCGGCGATTCGATGACGCGCTGGGGCACCGCGACCCTCCTCATCGAGTCGGGCGGCTTTTTCGGGCCCGACGAGGCGTCGACGCTCGTGCGACTGAACTTCGTCGCTCTTCTCGGGACGCTCCACGCGCTCGCGGACGGCTCCCTCGCCGCGGTGGACGCAAGGGACTACGACGCGATCCCTCTCAATACGCGCGACCGCCTCTTCGACCTTCTCCTCCGGAACGCCCGCGTCGTCTCGGGGGCCGGGCTCCCGCCCTATCGCGCGGACGTCGGAATGAACCTCCCGCCCGCGCGCGCCGGTTTTCCGGGCTCGTCGGGACGGGGGAGCCGCGGCGGCGTTCTCGAGCTGGGCGACCTGACGGACTTTCTCGGGAAGACGGAGATCGACCTGTCGGGCCGGCTGCTCGTCGTCGCACCGCCGGGCGGCGACGAGGGTTGGAAAAGGACGCTCCTCGGTCTGGTGTCCCGGGGACGCGCCACGGCCGCGGGCGTCCTGACGCTTTCGGAGGCCGAGCTCTCCGCCGAGGCGAAGGCCTGGCTCGGCAATGCTCCCGCGCTCGCGCCCGGCTATGGCGGGGACTTCCTCGTGCTTCAGCCGGAGGACGAGGGTCGCTTCCGTGTCGAGCGCCGGATCTCGCCGGTCGAGCCCTGAAGCCTCAGGCGAACGCGCCGAGAACGTCGCGCACGTACGCCGGGCGCCGCATCCCGACGAGGGCGACGTCGACGCCCGGCGTCCCCAGGAGCGCGAGGAGCGTGCGCTGGGCGAGGGTCGCGTCGGCGCCCGCGGGGGTCCGGAACTCCGCGTCGAGGTACGACGCGAGCGGCATCATCCGCTCCGCGTCCCAATCCGCGGTGTGTCCGAGCTCGCGGAGGACGTCCGGCTGGAACGCCGCGAACCGCACGAGGCCGCGCGCCGAGAACGCGTTCAGGGGGCGGTTCACGAGGACGCCGAGGCCCGCGTTTTTCGCCACGTCGAGAACGCTTCGGCCGTCCGCGGTGTGAAGGGGCTCCTTCGCCCCGGTTTCGAGCGGGTTGAAGGGCATCTGAACGACCGCGAAGCCGGGCCCGGCCGAGGCGAGGACGCGTTCGAGCGAAACGGCATCCTCCTTGTCGTGAGGCACGACGAACGTGTTCGACGACACGCCGTACGCTCCGATGCGGCCGGCGGCCGCTTCCGACTCGAGGTGGCGGAAGGCACGGGCGAGCCGGTCGTAGAACGCCTCCCGTGCCTCGCCCTGCGGCACGCCGCGGTGGGCGGCGTCCGTCAGGAAGTACTCGGGGTTGTGGAGTAGCAGCACGTCGACCTTCGGCATCGCGAGGCGCTCGAGGGAGGACGTGAGCTGGTCGCGGAGAAAGTCGGGCGAGATGCAGTGCCAGCAGTCGGGCGCGTACTCGGTCATCTCGCTCCACGGAGTGCCGGCGCGCGCGCGTCGCACGGCCTCGCGCTGATTCGAGCCCTGGACGTAGCCCGCTTTCGTGACGAGGACGAGGTTTTCGCGCCGGGCGGCGCCGCGCGCGACGACGTCGCGCACGACTTCGCCGACGAGGATCTCGCTGTGGCCGTCCGCGTAGTTCGTGGACGTGTCGACGAGCGAGACCCCCGCGACGAGCGCCTCGCGCAGGGCCTCGCGGTGGACGTCGCTCCGGTCGTCCACGCGATAGCCGCCGAAGCCGACTCTCGAGACGCGGGGGTGGACCCGGCCGAGCGGGACGTATGCGGACGCGGCGAGGCGGCGAACGGTCACCGCGCAATGTTAGGCTTGTCCGTGCTTCGGCGCGCGCCAGTCCTCGCGGCTCTCCTTGCGGTGATCGCGCTGCTTCTCGCCTGGGGGCCGTTCCTCTCGAGCATGGACGTCGTCGTGCGCCACTTCGACTGCCCGAACTATCTCGTCGTCGCAAAAACGCTCTACGTGCCGACCGCGGTCAACCCGATGCCGGGTTACGCACAGACGCCTGTCTATTTCGCGGCGCACACGCCGCTCTATCCCCTGGTCTTGCGGGCCTGCTCGCTCGTCGCCGGCTGGAAGGGGGGTCTCTTTCTCGCGACGGGGCTTCTCGCCGTCGCCTCGGCATGGGCCTTCGCCCTCTATGCGAAGGAGGCGACGCCGGAGATCCCCGTCGTCCTCGCGACCCTCGCGTTTCTCTTCCTGCCGGCGCGGATGTACCTTTACCGCGCGCTCGGGGCGAGCGAAGCGCTCATGTCTCTCCTCGTCATCCTCGCGGTTCTGGCGTGGCGCCGGGGCCGCGTGGACTGGGCGCTCTTCGCGGCGGCTCTCGCGACTGTCACGCGCATGAACGGCATCCTGGTGGTCGCCGTTCTCTGCCTCGCGCTCCTTTTCTCCGGCCGCGTGAAGACCGCGTTCCTGGGCGGAGCGCTGGCGGCCGTGCCTCTTCTCGTCCTCTGCTCGTGGCATCGCTTTCTCTTCGGCGACTTCTTCGCGCTTCGCCTCGGCCGGGAGGTCGCCGACAGCCCGGGCCGCCTGTGTCTCCCATTCGCGTTCATCGGCGAGATGGCCGCCCGAAACGACTGGGAGACGGCGGAGATGCTCCTCGCCCTGCATCTCTTCTTCATCCTGTGCGCCGCGCGCCTCTGGATGAAGGGAGACCGGCTGGAGGCGGGTCTCATCGCGGCTCACGTGGCGCTTTTCTCGCTCCTCAGGGAGCGCGACCTCGCGCGCTACTACCTCACCGTTACTCCGTTCGCGGTCGTCGTCGCGTGGCGCGACGTGTGGAGCCGGCCCCGCGTCGCCACGGCCGTGCTCGTCGTCCTCGCGCCGCTGTCCGTTTTCTACGCGTGGAAGACCATTCCGATGAACCTCTGCAGCGAGCCCGCGTATCGCGCGCTGCTTTCGCTCCTCGCCTCCTGAAAACGACGAATGTCAGCTCCCGGCGACGGCGGCCGCGCCGGCCCGCGCGCCTGCCTTCGTCGGAGCGCGGTCGCAGTAGCGGGCCCAGATCGTCGCCGCGGCGAGGGCGAGAACGCCCACGGTCGTGACGATGAAGACCGCGACGGGGCGCGCCTTGCGCACCGGCGGAATGGACAAGGACGAGATGAGGCGCTCCGCGCTCGACGTTTCCTTCACGACGACCTCGAAGAGGGCCTCGACCTCGCCGAAGCGCAGGGCGGCGCCGTTCGTGAGCGGAACCACGGTGACCCGTGCCCCGGCGAGAAACGTTCCGTTCGCGCTGCCGATGTCGCGCAGGGACCAGCCCTTCTCCGTTTTCTCGAGAATGGCGTGGCGGCGCGAGACCGAACGACTCGCGAGGGGAACATCGCAGTCGGAGTCGCGCCCCACGACCGCCTGCTGCTCGAACACGTGACGCCGCGCTTCGCCCTCCTCGCGGACGGTCAACACACCCGGCATGTTTCCGATTCTCCCACGCGAATCTTATGTCGGTTGGAGGGGGATGGATGAATCGTCATCGGCGACAGGAGGCCCGAGAACGAACGCGACGTCGCCGACGTTCGTGCCCGTCGGTCCGGGAGCGAAGGCGTCGCCGAGGGCCTTGAAAAACGGCGCCGTGTCGTTCTCCAGGAGAGCGCGTGCGGAATCGAGGCCCAGAGCCTCGGCTCGCGCCAGGGTGGTGCCGTCGACGAAGGCGCCGGCGGCATCGGGCTCGTTGTCGATGCCGTCGGTTCCCGCGCAGAGCATCGTGACGCCCGCCGCTTCGGCGATCGCGCGGGCCGCGGAGAGCGCGACCTCGCGGTTTCGTCCGCCGCGGCCGCGCCCCTTCACCGTCACGGTGGTCTCGCCCCCGAGGATCGTGACGTGGCGCCGTGGCGCGAACGTGAAACGGCGGCGGCGGAGATCCCCGGCGGTCGCTCCGGCGAACGCGAGACGCCGGCCGGCGGTCCGCGCCTCACCCGAAAGAAGCTCGGGGACGACGCGCGGTTCGATGCCCAGCCGCAGCGCCTCGACGCGCGCGCCCTCGAGGGCCGTGTGCACGTCCGCGAGAAGCACGCTCCAGCGCGGCCCGCCCGACCGGAGCGGCGCCGGCTCGTGCCCGTACGACAGATGAGCGCGCACGGAAGCCGGGACGAGCGGCGCGATCCGGTAGCGCTCGAGGATGCCGCGCGCGTCGGCCGGCCGCGTCGGGGAGCCGAGCGTCGGCCCGGACGCGACGAGATGCCACCCGTCGTCGCCGAGATCCGAGAGGACGAGGGTCACGACGTCGGCCGCGCCCGCCGCGGCGGCGAGGCGCCCGCCCTTCACGCGCGACAGCGCGGCGCGCACGGCGTTCACGTCGGCGATCGGCGTGCCCGCGGCCAGAAGGAGCCGCGAGGTCCTCGACTTGTCGTCGAGCGAGATCCCCGGAGCGGGCGCGCACAGGAGGCTCGATCCGCCTCCCGACAGCAGCACGACGAAGAGATCTCCCTTGCCGAGCGAACCCGCGAGCGACAGGGCCGCGTCGCCGGCGGTGAGGCTGCTCTCGTCCGGATAGGGATGGCGCGCCCCGATCGTGCGCACGGAGGGGGGCAGGGTGCGGAACGGAGCGTCCTCGGGAGCCACGACGAGCAGGTCGTCGATGCGCGATCCGAGGTTCGCGTGCGCGGCCGCGGCCATCGGAACGGCCGCCTTGCCGACGGCGAGCACGACGACGCGCGAGGGGGCGAAGACGAACTCGCGCTGCGCCCGTGCCGACACGGAGCGAACGAAGACGCCGGCTCCGCGGCGTCCGAGGGCCTCGCCGACGAGGGCCGCCGGATCGACGGCCGCCACCGCGGCGCGATAGAGCCGCGTGAGAACTTCGCGCGCGTCCACGAGCCCCGCAGTCTAACGGAGGCCGTTCATCGGAGTAAGATTCGGAGAAGCCGCATGCCGCGGCGCAGGGAGACTCAACATGGCACGCTCACGGGTTGACGACATCCTCGGGTCGATGCGCGAAGGCCTCTCGGAAGCCGGCGAAAAAGGGCAGGATCTCGCGAAGGAAGTGGCCGGACGCGTCGAAGAGGTTCTCGACGATGCAGGCATACAGGGGAAGCGCATCCGCAAGGAGCTCGCGCGGCGGTGGAAGACGGTCGACCGGGCCGGCCGCGACAATGCCTTCGTGATGGCCATCGCCGCCCTGGGGATCGGCGTCGTCGTCGGTTACCTGCTTTCGCGCGACGACGACTGATCCGACGTTTCCGCGGCTAGGCGTAGTGGTCGGCGTTGATCTGCTGGTAGTGCTTCCATTTCTCGGGAATCGTCTCCTCCGTGAAAATGGCCTTCACGGGGCACACCGGCTCGCAGTTGCCGCACTGGATGCACGTGTTCGGGTCGATGTAGAGCATCGTGGCCTCGGCGAACCCGTCCTCGTCCTTCTTCGGGTGGATGCAGTCGACCGGACAGACCTCGACGCAGGCGGTGTCCTTCGTCCCGATGCACGGCTCGGCGATGATGTACATGCCCATGCGGCGGATCCTCCTCGCGCCCGGAAAGTCTACTCGACCGCGCAGCTCAGGGAAACGCGGTTGACGTCCCCAGCCCGTCCCGTGAAGATGCGCCCCGGAGATACACGAAAACCGTGGGCCTTTCCGAGCGCCTCCGCGTCCTCAGGACGGGGTTCACGCGCACCTTCTGGGTGGCGAACACCCTCGAGCTGTTCGAGCGGTTCGCGTTCTACGGATCCAAGGCGGTCCTGGCCGTCTACCTCGCCGAGAAGGTCGGGCTGGGCACGACCGGCAACAGCCTCATGGGTTTTTACGGATTTTCTGTTTTCTTCCTGCCGATCTTCGCGGGCCCGGTCGTCGATCGCTGGGGATTCAAGAAAAGTCTTCTCGCCTGCTTCTCCCTGTTCTGTCTCGGTTACTTCCTCATCGGCCTTGCTGGCCTCTCTTTCGGCCAGGGCATCGTGGGCACCGTAGGAAAGATGCCGTGGGTCGTGGCCGTCCTGCTCCTGACGGCGATTGGCGGCTCGCTCATCAAGCCGTGCATCGTCGGCACGGTTGCGCGGACGACGACGAAGGAAACAAAGTCGCTCGGATACTCGATCTACTACACCCTCGTGAACATCGGCGGCGCACTCGGGCCGCTACTCGCTCTTCAAGTGCGCGAGGGGCTCGGAATCGAGTACGTCCTCGTGATGTCCTCGGCGACGTCGCTCCTTCTCGTCCTCGGCACCCTCGTCTTCTTCCGCGAGCCCGAGCGTGCTCCGGAAGGCCGCACATTCGGCAAGGTCCTGGCCGACGCGGCCCTGGTCTTCCGGAACGTCCGTTTCGTTGTCTTCCTCGTGATCTTCTCGGGCTTCTGGATCATGTTCTGGCAGGTCTTCCTCTCACTGCCGTTCTACGTGCGCGACATCCTCCACTTCGAGAGGTTCGAAATTCTGGAGACGGTCGACGCGATCGCGATCATCTTCCTCACTGTGCCCGTGGCGGCTCTGATGAAGAAGGTCCCGCCGATTCTCGCGATGATCGTAGGCTTCGCGGTCGCGAGCGTCTCGTGGCTCGTCATCGCATTCAGCCAGAGCTGGCAGGGCGTCGTCGTCGCGATGATCCTCTTCGCGCTCGGCGAGGCAACGCAGGCGCCCCGCTTCTACGAGTACGTCGCGGATCTGGCGCCGAGGGAGCAGATCGGGACTTTCATGGGCTTCGCGTTCCTCCCGGTCGCCATTGGCTACGGCGTGGCCGGGCCGCTCAGTGGTTGGCTGGTGGCACATTACGTCAAGGGAGGCGCGAACCCGGCGGGGATGTGGATCGTGCTCTCCACGATCGGCTTCGGATCGACGGTCTGCATGCTCCTCTACGACCGCTTTCTCGCGCCGAAAAAGGCCGCCGCCTGACGGCGCCGCGCTGACGTGCTCACCTTCCTCGCGTTGCTCGTGGCGCTCGGGGCCCTCGCGCTCGCCGTGCTGCTGCGCGAACGCTTCCAGCGCCTCGAGCGGGACGTCGCGGCTCTCCGGCAAGAGCTCCGAACCGCGACGGCGCTCAAGGTTGCCTCGTCGCCTGCTGCCGCGGTGCAGCCGGAGGCCGTGGATTTTTCCTTGAAAGGGAAGAAGGGCGAGGATCAGGACGCGGCGGCGGCGCGCGCGAGCGAGCTCCTGCCTCCGGCCGCTCCGCCTGTCGCATTCCCAGTTCCGCCAGTCGCATTCGCTGCGCCGGCCATTGACCTTTCTAAGCAATACGCCGAAGCCGACGCTTCGTCCATACCTTCCGACATCGGCGGCGCGGGCGGAGAGGGAGCAAGAGAATCTTCTTCTGCGCCGCCTCCGGCGGCGCGCGGCGTCGACTGGGAAGGCTTCGTCGGCGTGAAGCTCTTCTCCTGGACGGCCGGCGTTTTCCTCACGCTCGGTGCGATCTTCTTTCTGCGCTATTCGATCGAGCGCGGCTGGCTCTCGCCCCCCGTCCAGATGGCGATCGGCCTCCTCGCGGGCCTGGCGATCCTGATCGTTTGCGAGCTCAGGGCCGCGCAGCGCTACGCGGTCACGGCGACGGCGCTCGCAGCGGCGGGGCTCGCGATTCTCTTCGCGACGTTCTACGCCGCGCACGCGCGCTGGGACCTCCTCGGCTTCGTTCCGTCGTTCGTCGCGCTCGCGCTCGTGGCCGCGCTCGCCGTCGCGCTCGCCGTGCGGCACGACTCCGCCTTCATCGCGGGCCTGGGGCTCCTCGGAGGTTTCGCGACGCCCGCGCTTCTCGGAGCCGGGGAGGATCGGCCCGGAACCCTCCTTTCGTACCTCCTCCTTCTCGACGGGGGTCTCGCCTGGGCCGCCGCGAAAAGGCGCTGGGCCTTCCTGCCTGTCGCGAGCCTCGCGCTGACGTCGCTCTTCGCGCTCTCGCTCGCAACCGCGCCGGACGACGGGGGCCTCTGGCCGATCCTCTTCGGTTTTCTCCTTCTCCTCGACCTCGGCCTCCTGGCTTTCGCGGCGGTCCGCGACGCTCCGGCGCTCCACCTCATGGCGGGCCTCGCGACGCTCATCGTCGTCGGCGCGTGGTTCGTGCGCTCGGCGACGCCGGACCTGCTCGGTCCGGGCCTCGCCGCTGCCGCGGTTTTTGGCGTTCTGTACTTCCTGGCGCCCGGCCTCGCGGCTCGCGTGCGTTCCCCGGGAGCGATTCCGGACGACGCCGCGCATCTCGGCCTCCTGGGGTCGCTCCTGATCCTCTTCGTCGCCTCCCAACGCAGCCTCTCGTCGCCTCCCGACGCGCGCGCGGCCGTCGCGCTCGGGCTCCTCGTCGCGACCGCCGCGTGGGTCGCGGCGCGGCGCGGACCTGCCCGGCTGCAGGTCGCGTCGCTCGCGCTCGCGTCATTCGCGCCTCTCGTGCTGTCCGCGGTGGCGACGCGCGCGCCCGGGCCCGTCTGCGCGCTCGGCGCGGCCGCTGCCCTCGCGCTGTTCGGCGTCGGCGCGTGGGTGTGGAAGGAAGACCGGGCCTTCGCGCTCGCGGCGGCGGCCGCGCTCTTTCTGGCCGAGGCGGTGGCGATCTCCGTTTCGTTCGCCCGCGGCGCGCCTCCGCTCCGCGCGCTCCTCGCGGCGCACGTCGTGTTTCTCGTCGCGCTCCTCTGTCTCGCGGCGGGCTCGGGCACGCAGGGGCTCGCGGTCCTCGCGGTCCTGCCCGCGGCGGCGGCCGCGTATGCCTGGGAGCTCGCGCACAGGCGCGGGCCCGGCCTCTGGAAGGACGAATTGCTCCTCGGCGGTGTCTTCTGGGTCATCTTTCTCGCGTACCCGCTCGTTCTCGGGAAGCGCGCGGAACGGGCGAAGGAGCCCTACCTGGCCGCCGTTCTCGCGAGCGCGGTCCTCTTTCCGCTCTTCCGCACGGCTCTCGCGCACGGCGGCTATCGGGGCGTGATGGGTCTCCTGCCCCTCGCGCTCGCCCTCGGTCTCGCGGTGCTCCTCGCGCGCCTCCTGACGCTCGGCGTTCCGCCGGAAGAGGATCGCGCGCGCCTCGCTCTCGTGGCGGGAGCGGTCCTCGCGTTCGTCACGGTCGCGATCCCGCTCCAGTTCGAACGGGAGTGGCTCACGCTCGGCTGGGCGCTTCTCGGTGCGTCCCTCGCCTGGCTCTTCGGACGCATTCCGCATCGGGGGCTCGTGATGTGGGCGGGGGGCCTTTTCGCGGCCGCGTTCCTGCGCCTCGCGATGAACCCGGCCGTTCTCACGTATCACGCGCGCTCCGAAAGACCGTTCTTCAACTGGTATCTCGCGGTTTACGGCGTGGCGGCGGCCGCGTTCTTCCTCGGGGCCCGCCTCCTCCGCCGGACGGGCGACGAGAGAGCGCGATCGCTCGCGGATCTTCTTCCGGCGGGCGGCGTCGCGCTGCTCTTCGTCCTCGTGAACCTCGAGATCGCGGACTTTTTCGCGGCCGGCGCGGCGCCCGCGTTCAACGTCCTGTCGTCGTCCCTCGCGGAAGGCCTCGCCTACACGCTTTCATGGGCGGTGTTCGCGATCGTCCTTCTCGTCGTCTCGATCGCCGCCGTGAACCGGCGCGGCCGCATCGCGGCGGTCGTGCTCCTCGTCGTCACGATCCTGAAGTGCTTCCTCTTCGACCTCGCGCGGCTCGGCGGCCTCTATCGCGTCGCGTCGTTCGTGGGTCTCGCGATCTGCCTCGCGGCGGTCGCGGTGCTCCTCCAGCGTTTCGTCCTGCCGCGGAAAGACCCGCGGCCCTCGCCCCCGCCGCCGTTGTCCCCACCGCCCTTGCCCCCTCCGCCTTTGCCCTAGACGCCCGGGCCGCGATTGTCAGTCGTTCGCGGCGAGCTGCGCGGCGACGTACATCGGATCGTTCGTGCCGTTGTCGATGACGCTCGCGTAAGCGGCCACGAGGCCGCCGGAAGGGGAGATCCGGATGAGACCCGCGGGCGGCCCGTCGCCGAGCCCGCGGCCGTGGAAGAGGTCGTCGATCTGGACACCCCCGGCGAGCGGGAGGGGCGTCTCGAATGAGTCCCTCCGGACCCCCAGCTCGTCGAAGATCTCCACGCGCACGTAGACGGGCGGCCCCGAGACGAACGAGGAGGTGAGCTCGACGAGCGCGAGGTTCGTACGGAAGCCGGCTCCGCCCGCCGGCAGGAGGATCTCGAGCGACTCGCCGCCGCCCGCGGACTGGAAGGCGTTGAGCGCAGGGATGAGGAGGCCATACGAGCCGCCGGAGGGGCCCGCCGTCCACGTGCGCGACGTCACGCGTACACCGCCCGCGACGTCGGCGAAACCGTCCGTCTGAAAGCGGAGCCGCGCCACGCCGGTCCTCCCGAACGCGGTGGCGAGCGCGTCGCGGATCGTCTTCGATTCGCGCGGAAGGAGGGTCAGCGTGAGGGTCTGCTCGGTCTCGTTCGTGCTCCAGCTCTTGACGAGAAGCCGTACGGTGCGCACGCCATCCGCCGGATTGAAGAGATAGAGGTCGCTGCGGTAGGCGGCGCCGTTCGCGCCGTCCGCATGGACGAGCGCGGGGATCGTGCGCACGACCGTGGCGGGAAGATCCGGCGAGAAATACGTCGGGTCGTTGGTCGCGCCGTCGATCGCGATCGCGCCGACGACGGTCTCGCCGGACTTCGGCGTCACGAGGAGCGAACCGATCCTCCAGGGCGGTGCGCCGAGAGCCGCGCCGAGGTCGTTGACCTGGGCCTGGCTCCAGGACGGCGCGGCGAGGATCCGGGAGCCCGCCGAGGGATCGGCCGTGTCGATCGAGAGTACGACCGCCGCCTCGGACCCGCGCCCGCTCACGTCCGTGGCGAGCATGTTCGTGCGGAATCCCGCGCCCAGGAGCCCCGCCGCGAAGGACACGGGGAAGCCGGCACCGATTCCGGCGAAGACGTCGACGGCGCCCACCGACATTCCGTAAGAGCCCTCGGGCGTGCTCGTGTACGTGCGGCTCGTCGCCCCGATCGAGCGGCCGTTCTCCGGCGTGAGGAGGAGCGCCCCGGAACCGGACTCGAGCTGGAAGAGCGCCCCCAGGACGTCACTCTGGATCAGGATCGCCCCCGGCGCGAGCGTCAAGGTGGCGTCGCCGGGCGGCGTGCCGGATGCGCCAGAAGCTCCGGAGTTCGGCAGGAATCGCACCGCGACGACCACGGGGTCGGCGTCGGGATTGCGGAGGACAAGGTCCGTGCGCCAGCGGCTTCCGTTGATTCCGTTCGCCCGCGCGGTCGCCGGGATGACGAGGCGCTGCTTCAGGGAGCCGCGCACCACCCCCCACTCCTGGATCACGTCCGCTCCGCCGCCGCCGCCCGAGGGGCCGGCGGGAATGAAGAGGGACGACGGGCTGCCGGAGTCGAAGAGGAAAGGCTCGCCCGACCCGATCGTGTCGGGATCCACGTGGACGAAGGCTTTCACGAACTGCTCGTTCAGGAAGAGCTCGTCGTAGGAGGACGGGGCGGGCGTTCCGACCTCCCACACGGCGAGGGCGGGATCCTTGAAGATGCGCTGGTCGACTTGCGGGCGCGGGCGGTGCACCTGCACGAGGAGACGCTGTCCCGAAGCTCCGGCGTGCAGCGCCTCCACTTCGGGCCTCGTCACGTCGCGCCAGGCCTCGACGAGGCCCGCCGCGGGTGTGTGGAGCGACAGCACGGTCGGACCCGTGCCGCGCCGAAGCACCCACGCACCGCCGAAGTCGGCGGTCGGAACGGCGAAGAGGTCGGTGGTGTTCGGGTTCAGGGCGGACGCGACTTCCGTTCGGGAGCCGCCGCTCGCGAGAAGCACGGCATGCCGCCTGCCGGCCGAATCGTACGAATCGGCCTCGACGTAGGCGCGCCCGTCGGGTGTGATCCACCCGTTGCTGAACCACGTGCCGGCGGGAAGATCCAGGAGGGCGTGCATGCTGCCGTCGGCGTTCACGGCGTAGAGCGCGGATATCGCGGGGCCGCCCGGCCCCGGCCCGAGGACCGGTGTTCCGGTCACGAGCGCGCGCCGCCCCTCGGCGTCCATCCCGATGACGGAGCTGTCGCTCGAAAAGAACGCCCGGCGCTTCACGCTGCCGTCCGCGAGAACGTCCCAGAGGCCGATGCGCTGCGTATCCGGCTCGTGAAGCGCGAGGAAGAACGGCGTCTCCCGGGTGCCGATCCGGACGGACGAGCCGAGCGCCCGCAGGAAGGGGCCTCCGGTGTCCGCCGACCAGGAAACGTACGCGCCCGATGCGGGAAGAGGAAGAACCGACCAGGTCGCGCCGCCGTCGGGGCTGAACAGGAACCCGGACGGGCTGCTCGGTTTCTCCCCCGGCGAGAGCTGGGCGAGAAGGAAAGGCGGAAGTCCTGCCTCCTCGCGCGCGGCCGCGACGGTGATGCCGGCGTCCGCGCCGCCGGGCGTCACGTCTCGCGGCTCCTCGAGCCCGGCGCTGTCGTGGAGGACGAGGCGGGAGGGCACCGTCCAGGTGCACGAAAAGCAGGGGGACGCGAGGGCGAAGTTGAGGGCACCGGTCTGCTCGACGAGGAGCGCGTGCCTGTTCGTCCTTTTCTGGACGGCCGGGGTCGCGGGCCGCCCGGTCAGAGGCGCGTAGGAGACGACGCGACCCTCCGCCACGCTCCCGGTCGCGAGCAGGAAGAGCGATGCGAGGGCGGCAGCAGCAGGGCGGGGCCGGTTTTCCGTCATCGAGCGCTCCTTCGAGAGCCGCTCCGTCCCTGGACGGTGCGGTTCCCCTGGAAGTGTCCGGCCACGGGACGACCTTTCCCGGCCGATCAGTACTCGGCGCCCGGGAACATCCTGAGGACGCTGCCGTCGGACGTCTTTTCGTCGTTCAGGACGCCGTACGCGAGCCACGTGTCGTCGCCCGCGAGGCGCGTCACGACCGCGTACACCGCCGTCGTTCCCGCCGGAACGCCCGCCGTGTCGAAGACGCCCGACCACTGCGTCCAGTCGCCCGGCTGAAGAGTGACGGTGATCGGGCTTCCCACCGCCTGGGAGGTGGTCGCGTCGTACAGGCGCACGGAGAGGGAGAGCGCGATTTCCGAACCGCCTCCGAGGTGGACGACGGCTAGGTTCGAGCGCACGGAGGCGTCACGCGTGAGGCCCGGCACGAGCGCGGACGCGCGCGCGCCGCCCCCCTTCGCGGCGGCGGGGAAGGCGACGCCGAACGCGCCGCCCGTCGCGGTGTCGGTGTTGGGCGTCGTCGTGCGCGCGATTGCGACCGTCAGCGGCGAGTCGATCGTGCCGAGGTTCCGGAAGGTCACCGAGAGGGACCCGGCCTGCGCGCCCTGCGAGGCGTCCGGGATGTTGACGCCCTTCGACCTGAGGTACGCGAGGATGTCCGGAATCGTCGTCTGCTGATGCGCGGCGAGCTGCAGCGTGACCACCGCGACACCCGTCGAGGATCCGAATCCCGGCGCCGGCCGGTAGACGAGATCCACCGGCGTCGCGAAGTTGCCGTCGTTCGCGAGCGTCAACTCGGTCGTGTAGTGGGAGCCCGCGGCGCCGAACACGTCGAGGACGACCGGCACGACGAGTTGACGCGCTGCCGCGAGGCCTCCCGGCCTGTAGAGCGGCAGGATCGAACCGTCCGACGTGACGGCGTCGTTCACGACACCGTAGGCCGTCCACGATCCGACCCCCCCCGTCCGGGTGATCTTCGCGTAGCCGAAGGCGCCGTTTGGCAGTCCCGCGAGGGCGAGAATCCCGTTGAACTGCCTCCACTCGCCGGGAAGCAGGGTCGTGTTGATCGGCGCTCCAGCGGCGGCGCCGCTCTGGTCGTAAACCTGGATCGAGAGAGACAGCCCCTGGGCGCCGCGGCCCGGGATGTGCCCGACGGCGAGATTCGACCGGGCCGTGCCGGAGACGTTCCGAAGCCCGTAGACCGCGCCTGCGGACTCGGCGGCTTCGAGGTCGGACGGCGCGTCGAGAAACGTGCCGAAGCTGCCGGCGGCACCGGCCGTATACGTGCGCGAAAAGGCATACACGGAATCGGTCTCGACCGCCGGAAGCGCGCGCGGGTCGACCGCGATCCAGACCGAGCCCGCGGTACCCGAGGGAGAGAGGGTGATCGGGAGGCCCCGATCCCGGAAGAACTGGAGGGCGTCCGGGGCGCGCAGCTCCGAAAGCGGCGCGAGAGTGATGGAAACCGAGCCGTCACTCGACGCGAGAGGGAAGTCCGGGGCGTGGATGAATCCGACGTTGACCGTGACGGGCGCGTTCGAACGATTCCCGAGCGTGAGGTCGGACTTGAAATGCGAGCCCGCGGCTCCCAGCAGGTCGAGCACCACGGGGATGTACTTCGCGGACGAATACGCGGGCGCGACGTAGAGCCCGTTGCCCGCGGTGCCCGCGTACAGGACTGATCCGTCGCCGCTCCTTCTCACGACGCGCACGTCCGCGCCCGCCGGAAGGCCGGCGTTCTCGGGCTGCCAGGCGCCCGCGCTGCGGCGAAGGACTCCGGCGGTGCCCGCGCCCGCGAAGGCCATTCCGCCGCCCGCCTCGAGCGACGACACGAACGCGGTGCTCGCTCCGAAGTCGTCCTCCCGCCACGAGTCCGCGAAAGACGAGATCCCGCCGGAGACGGACGCCGCGAAGAGCACGCTCGCGTCGCCCGAGAGCGCCTGGATGAACGAGGGAGCGCCCGTGACCGCCTGCCACGCGCTCTGCTGGCGGACGAAGAGACTCGCGCCGACGGATGCATAGAGCTTTCCGCCCACCTGACGGGTCGTCTGCACGCTCCCGTTCGTGGGAAGGCCGGCGTTGTCGGACGACCAGTTGAACCCCACGAGACGCCACATCCCGGCGTTCGAGGTGCCGCCCGCGATGCTGTCGTCGGGCGAGACCGCGCCGAGCGTCGTGAGCGTGAAGCCGATGGGAAGCCCGGCCTCCACGACGTTCACCGAACCGGTCGGCCCGGGCCCGAGGTCGAAGTAATAGACGTGACAATTCGTCGAGGCGACGAGAGTGCCGTTCGAAGTGGCGACGGCTCTCGGCCCGGGGGCCAGAGCGCGCACGTCTCCGCAACCTTCCGGCACGACAACCCCGCCGCTCGAAGACAGGAGCGCGAGGCCGGCCCCCCGGGCGGCGGCATAGGTCATTCCGGCGGAAGTCGCCACGTCGGAGATCGACGCTGCCCAGGGGCCCGTACCCTCCGCCGTCCAGGTGCCGCCGGAGAGCCGGTAGATCGGCGCCCCGGCGGTTCCGACATAGAGAGAGCCCCCCAGCGTGGCGAAGCTTCGCGCCGAGGCGAAGAGGAGGCCCGAATTGGCGGGCGCCCAGGAGCTCGCGCTCGAGAGGACCCCCGCATCGGCGGTGGCGGCGTACGCGACGCCGTTCGTTTCCGCGATGGCGCGGACATCATGAACGCCGAAGCCGGCGACCGCGGCCCACGTGCCGCCGAAAAAAGAATAGAGAGTCTGTTCCGTGCCCGCGTAGAGCGATCCGCCGACGACCCCGAGCATCTGGACCGTGGCGGTGATGGGAAGTCCGTTCGAGATCGCGCCGACCGTGGAGCCGGTGTAGCGGGCGGCGCCGCC
>JAMQPJ010000290.1 GCA_023717585.1 Thermoanaerobaculia bacterium | reverse complement strand
CGCCACCGGAGCAGGACTCACGGGTTCCTGATCCGGATGAGAACCAAGGCGGGCCGTGCTGTTTTGGCCCGCCGCCGGGCGAAAGGGCGCAAGCGCATCTCCGCTTGAGCGGAGGCGTCACCGGACCAGCCGCGGCCGCCGCGGCTTCCGGCCGGTTCCATGCGTGCAAGGGCCAACACCGCGTCCGCTCCACCGGGGAGTGAAGCCCTCCCGCGGGCGCGCCGCATCGGGGCCCGCCGGGATTTTCGCGATGCTTACGAAAACGGCGCAAAGAAACACGGCCGCCTCGTGGTTGTGTTCTCGTTGCTCCGGCCCGAGGGCGGTCTCCGGCTCGGCATCACGGCCACCCGCAAGGCGGGCGGCGCCGTCTCACGGAATCGAACCCGGCGCCGCGTACGCGAGATATTCCGCCGGTGGCGAGTGGGCACGCCCGACTCCGCGGTGGACCTCGTCGTGAATATCTCCGCGCTCGCCACCCGCGCGCCGTACGCCGCGCTTCGTGCCGAGCTCGCGGGGCTTCTGGAGCGCGCGACGGCGGACGTGTCGAAAGAGCCCGCGTCGAAGGCTGCCGGGACGAAGGAGACCGAGACGAAATGAGCGCGGCCGTGAACGCACCGCCCCCCGCCCGCTTCGTCGCGGGGATCTTTGGCGCCTACAAGCGCTTCCTCTCGCCCCTCCTGCCTGCGGCGTGCCGGTTTACGCCCACCTGCTCGGAGTACGCGCGCGAGGCCGTCACGCGCCACGGCGTGTACCGGGGACTCTCACTCGCCGCGCGGCGGCTCGCGCGGTGCCACCCGTTCCATGCGGGCGGCCCCGACCCCGTTCCCTGATTCGCTAGAGGAGCTTCCTTGGAAACCAAGCGTCTCGTCATCGCCTTCGCCCTGTCGGCCGCCGTCCTGATCGGTTGGACGATCGTTTTCCCGCCCCCGAAGTCGACGCAACCGGCGGCACGGCCCGTTGCGAGCGCCGCGACGGGTACGGCGGCGGCGCCGGCGACTTCCCCGCAGGCGGGGCCCGAAGCCCCCGCGCCGACGGCGGCACCGGACGGCGCCGCGAGGCCGGCAGGGCCGCGCGAACCCGTCGCGCCGGTTTCCGCGAGCGCAGAAGAGACGGTCGAGGTCCGAAGCCCGCTCTACACGGCGCGCCTCTCGAACGAGGGCGGCGTCCTGAAGTCGTTCGTCCTCACGCATCACCGGGACGGCGCCGGGAAGGCGCTCGACCTCGTCCGCCAGGGAGCGCCCTTTCCGGGCGCCACCCTCGCGCTGGATCCGGCGGACGCGTTCCTCACGCGGGCCGCAAAAGCCCGGTTCGCCGTCGAGAAGGAGAGCGGAAACGGCGTCACGACCGTCCGCTTCCGATACCGCGAGGCGAGCGGAGACGGCCTTCAGCGCAGCTACGTGTTCCGCGATTCCTACATCGTCGCCGTGAAGGCCGAGCGCGAGGGCGCAGCGGGCCCGGTGGGCCTCGTCCTCGGGCCAGGCCTCGCGAATCCGTCCGCCGAAGAGCTCGGGAGCCGCTACGCGACGCCGGGCGCGACGGTCACCCTGAACGCATCGGCCTCGGTCGACCGCAACGCGAAGGACGGTCTGAAGGAAGCCGTGGCCAAGGGCGCGGGACTCGTCGCCGCCGGGCTCGAAGACAACTACTTCCTCACCGCGTTCCTGCCTTCCGGGGGCGCCGCCGTGACGCTCCGGCCCGTGACCCTCGCGGCGGGGCCGGCTGGACCCGACGGGAAGCCCGCGGCGCCGCAGGCCGAGAGCGAGGTCGTTCTGTCGGCGCCAGGCGCCGTCACGACGGACGTCTTTCTCGGCCCGAAGGAGCTCGCCGTTCTCGAGAAGACGCGGCCCGGCATGGACCGCCTCATCGACTACGGGTGGTTCGCCATTGTCGTGAAGCCGCTCCTGTGGGGCCTCAAGGCTATCCAGAAGGTCGTCGGGAACTGGGGCGTCGCCATTCTTCTCATCACGGTCGTCATCAAGGTCCTTCTTTATCCGCTCACGCACAAGCAGCTCGTCTCGATGAAGAAGATGAGCGTGCTGCAGCCGAAGGTCGAGACGATTCGCCAGAAGTGGTCGGGGAAGATCAAGCAGGACCCGCAGGCCCGCGTGAAGATGAACGAGGAGACGATGGCGCTCTACAAGCAGGAGGGCGTCAATCCCGCGGGCGGATGCCTGCCGCTCCTCCTACAGATGCCCATTCTCATCGCGTTCTACAACCTGCTCGCGCACTCGATCGAGCTGCGCCACGCGCCCTTCATGCTCTGGATCACGGACCTCTCTTCGAAGGACCCGTACTACGTCACGCCGATCCTGATGACGGCCACGATGTGGATCCAGCAACAGATGACGCCGACGGCCGGCGACCCCATGATGCGGAAGGTCCAGAACGCCATGCCGCTCGTCATGGGTTTTCTCTTCAAGGACGTCCCGTCCGGCCTCGTCCTCTACTGGCTCATGCAGAACATCCTCACGATCGGGCAGCAGATGCTCCTCAACAGATTCACCGACCTCGGCCCGACTTCGATGAAGCCGAAGGCCGCCTGACGCCCCGCGGGGCGGACCATCTCCATGGCGCGCCTCGTGGCGGACCCGGACCGCGAGGGCGACGTGCTCGTCGCGCCCGCGACGCCGCCGGGCGTCTCGGCGCTCGCCGTCGTCCGGCTGACGGGCCCGGCGCGCGCGACGCGCCGTGTGGCGCGCCAGATCGCGCCGCGCCTCGCCGAGGAGCCTCGCCCGCGCGAAGCGGCGCTGCACCTTCTCGTCGGAGAGGACGGCCGGCGGCTCGACCGCGCGCTGGTCCTGTTCTTTCCGGCCCCGCACTCGGCGACCGGAGAGGAAGTCGTCGAGTTCCTCTGCCACGGGTCTCCCGCGATCGTGGCGGGGCTTCTCGCGGCGGCACGGGCTGCGGGCGAGGGCGCGGACCTCGTGC
>JAMQPJ010000279.1 GCA_023717585.1 Thermoanaerobaculia bacterium | reverse complement strand
GGGGTTCCTCGTCTGGGCGGACGACGACGTGGCCACGACGCTCGTCTTCGCGGGCGGGCAGCTCCGCTTCGCGCGCACGCGGAGCTTCACGGATCCTCTCGAGGCGGTCCAGGACATCCGCCTCGCGGTGACGTTCGGCCTTCCCGCGCGCGCTCCCGACGCACCCCCCGTCGACGTCACGGCCGTCTGCGCGGCTGGGCCCGCGGCCTCTCCGGTCGTGGGGGCCCTCCGCGCGTTTCGCGCCGGGGCCGGGGCTCAGGAGCCGGAGCTCCTCACGCAGGTCCGGCTCGCGCCGGGCGCGACGCTGATGCCGGCGGCGGCGGCCGATGAGCCGTCGACTCTCGCCGCCCTCGGCACGCTCGCGGGGGGGGATTGATGCCGGGCCGCTTCAACCTCGCCCGCCGGCCTTTCGTCGACACCCGCCCGGCGAACCTCACGGCGACGTTTCTCGCGGTGCTCGTGGCCGCGCTCTCGTTCGTCGCGGCCCGGACAGTGATCCGGTACTTCGCCGACTCGAGCCGGACGCGCGCGTCGATCAGCAGCCTCCGGGCCGAGATCTCGAGCCTCGAGGACGCGCGGCGCCGGGGGGAAGCGTCGCTCGCGCGGATCGACGTCGGCGCCCTGGCTTCCGACGTCGGGGACGCGAACGAGATCGCTCTCCGGCGCGCCTTTTCGTGGACCCGCTTTCTTTCCCGTCTCGAGAAGACCCTGCCGCCCGACATCCGCATCGCGTCGATCGGGCTCCAGAAGATGAGCGCGGCTCC
The DNA here is from genome assembly GCA_023717585.1 of Thermoanaerobaculia bacterium. Taxonomy (GTDB): domain Bacteria; phylum Acidobacteriota; class Thermoanaerobaculia; order UBA5066; family UBA5066; genus Fen-183. Next base: position 1,225 of record JAMQPJ010000279.1, on the reverse strand, counting down.
GGGAACGCCCGCCATCGGCATCGCACGGCGCGGGTCGGGAGAGACGGTCCTCGTGAGCCTGGTCCTCGTCTCGCGCGATCCGAACGGCCTGCCGAAGGCGATTCGCGCGTTTTATGCCTCGCCCTGGTTCGAGGCGCCCGCGCCGGCGAGCGAGGACCGCGGCGAAAAGGGTCTGCCCGAAGGGCGCAGGCTCACGCTTTCGGTCACTTACCACGACGTCGAAGGCCGCAAGGAAGGACGCCCGTGAGCGCGCCTTCGGCCACGGTCCTTCAAGGTGCGGGCGATCGCATCCGCGGGTGGCTTCCCCTCGTGCGCCGCGGGGGCGTCCGGCCTTCGCCCTGGCGGGCCCGCCTGCCCCTGTTTGCGTTCCTTTCCGTGCTGCTCGTTCTGGCGACGGCCGTGCTCATCGGCTACCACGCCTTCTACGACGAGCGATTCAAGGCGCTGGAAAAGACACGGGCCGAGCTCGAGGCGAAGCGCGACGAGGCTTCGGAGGCGGCGGGCCGTGTCGTGAAAACGGAGGAGCGCCTGCGCGCCCTCGAGCGGGACCTCGAAGGATTCAATCGGGACGTTCTCGGCGGCCGTAAGGAACGGCTCGCGGCCGTGATCGAGGACGTCTACCTGCTCACGCAGAAGGCCGGGACGGTGCCGAGCCAGATCGGGTACGCGTTCACGGAGGCCGGCAGCGCGACGCGCCTCGGGCTCACGTTCGCCGTTCAAGGTCGTTACGCGGACGTCAAGAGGCTCCTCTATTCATTCGAGATCAATCCCCGCTTTCTCCTGCCCGAGAACGTCGCGCTCGCAACCGACGAGACGCAGCCGGACGTGCTGCGCCTGAACCTCACCGTGGCGCACTATTTCCGCCCCGACGGTCCGCCCCCACCCCGCCGCGTTGGGCGCGCGGCGGCGCGGCCCTCCGCGCCGCAGGGGGCCCCTCCCGCGACGAAGCCCACGCGGGCTTCCGGAGGGATTCCGGAATGAGCGCGCCCCGGGAGACCCGGAAGTCGAGTCTCAAGCTGCTCCTGCTCCTTCTCGTCGTCGTCCTGATCTTCGCGGGTCTCTCCTATCTTCCCCGGGGGAGCGCCGCGCCCGAAGCCAGCGGAGCTCCCGCGGGCGCGCCCGTCTCCGGCCGGCCGCGGGCCGCCCGGATCGGTGCCGATCCCGAGTCCGTGCCCGACCTGACGCGGCTGGCCGCGCGGGGCGACAAGGACGAGAGGGTCGGGCG
>JAMQPJ010000268.1 GCA_023717585.1 Thermoanaerobaculia bacterium | reverse complement strand
TCGTAGAGGCGCCGAACGCGTCGCCGGGCGACAGGATCAATCGGACCCCTTCCAGCCGGTGGAGGGACGTCGGCTCAGTATAGCTTCGGCTTGACGGGTACGTCCGTTGCTTGCCAACCTGGGGTCAGGAACGTGCGTCTCATCACGGGGACGCTTTGCGTTCGGCCCCGGACTTCGACCGTGAGGGAGGATCCATGTGTCGTTCCTTCGTCTTCTCCGCGTTCGTCTGCGCCGCCCTGGCGCTCGCGTCACCCGCGTTCGCACAGGACCGCAGCGGTACCTTCGAGCTCTCGCCCTTCGGCGGCGCCTATTTCGGCGGAAATCTCTACGATGGCTCGCTCGGGAGGATTCACGCGGAAACCGACTTCGCCTACGGCGTCCGATTCGCCTACAACGTGAGCCGGCACTTCGGGATCGAGGTCGACTGGACCGAGGCACGGCCCAGGCTGCATACGGATTCGCACCACGCGCCCTACACCTCCTCGACGGTCGGCCACCTGCGCCACGACGTCTACGAGGCGAACGGCATCTTCAACTTCGGAACAGGTCGCGTCTACGGCTACATCGGCCTCGGGGCAGGGGCCTCGGTTCTCAAGACCGAGCTCAACGCCGGTCCCTCGGACACGCAGACGAAGTTCACGGGAAACTTCTCCGCGGGGATGAAAGCGTTCGTCACGCCGCGCTTCGGGTTCCGCCTCGACGGGCGCCTCCGCTCGACGGACACGGACCAGACGACCAATCACGGCACCACCTGCGACTTCTACGGGTACTGCTACCACTACCACAGCAACTGGTACTACTCGTCGGAGCTGACGGGCGGCCTGATCTTCGCCTTCTGAGATCCTCAGGCGGGCTCGGCCATCTCGATCGAGCGGGACCCGTCGGGCTCGATGAGCAGCAGGACGCGCCAGGCCCGCCAATGCGTGAGCGGCGGACGCGGCCATTCGACGGCGAGAATCGCGTTTTCCCGATGGTCGAGGCCGAGGTCGGCGATCGACGCGCCCTTGAGGACGCGATAGAGGTCGCCGTGGACGAGGATCGGCGGCTTCCCGGCCGGCCCGTACTCGTGCACGAGCGCGAAGCTCGGGGACGACACGTCCTCCGGGTCGAGGCCGAGCCCGGCTGCGATCCCCTTCACGAAGGTGGTCTTGCCGGCACCGAGGTCTCCCTCGAGGAGCACGACGTCGCCGGGCGCCAGACGCTTGGCGAGGCTCGCCCCGAGGCGCCTCGTTTCCTCCTCGGTTGTCGAGACGTGCGACGTCACCCGCCCGCGCTCTCGCGCGCTTCAAGGAAGGCTTCGGAGAGCGCTTCCACGACGTCGGACGCCGAGAGTGACTCCTCCCCTCTGACCTCCCGCACGAAGTCACCTGCCATGCCGTGGAGCCACGCGGCAGCGCAGGCCGCGTCGAATGCGTCGAGGCCCCGCGCGAGGCACGCCCCGACGACGCCCGTGAGGACGTCGCCCGTTCCCCCCGAGGCGAGCGCGGGGTTTCCTGAGAGCACGGGCACGACCTGGCCCCCGGGCGAGGCCACGAGCGGCCGGAACCCCTTGAGGATGACGACCGCCTTCGCGCGGGAGGCGATCTCGCGCGCCGCTGCCTCCCGATCCGCGTTCACGTGCGCCGCCTCGAGACCGAGGAGGCGCCCGGCCTCC
>JAMQPJ010000254.1 GCA_023717585.1 Thermoanaerobaculia bacterium | reverse complement strand
ACTTCGCCTTGCGACTCCGCGATGTCGGCGAGCACGGCTTTCAAACGCTCCTCGAACTCGCCGCGGAACTTCGCGCCGGCGACCATCGCGCCGAGATCGAGCGAGACGACGCGCTTGTCCTTGAGAGTCTCGGGGACGTCGCCCGCGACGATGCGGCGCGCGAGCCCCTCCACGATGGCGGTCTTCCCGACGCCGGGGTCTCCGATGAGCACGGGGTTGTTCTTCGTCCGGCGCGTCAGAACCTGCATGACGCGGCGGATTTCCTGGTCTCGCCCGATGACGGGGTCGAGCTTGCCCTTCTTCGCGAGGTCGGTGAGGTCCTTCGCGTAGCGCTTGAGGGCCTGGTATTTGTCCTCGGCGTCGGGGTCCGCCACGCGGCCCCCGCCGCGGACGTCCTTGAGGGCGGCGAGGAGCGACGCCTCGGAGAGGCCGCGCGCCAGGAGGGCCCTCGCGGCCTTCGACTTTCCGTCGCGCAGCAGCGCGAGGAAGAGATGCTCGCTCGCGATGTAATCGTCCTTGAATTCCCCGGCGATCTTCTCGGCGAGGTCGATCAGCTTCACGAGCGCGGGAGAGAAACGCGGCTCCGCCCCGTCACCTTTCACGGTGGGCAGCTTCGCGAGCTCCTTCGCGAGGTCCTGCAAGGCGAGGCCGGGCGCGACGCCGACGCGCTCGAGGAGCGCGGGGATCACTCCCTCTTCCTGAGTCAGGAGGGCCTCAGCCAGGTGTTCGGGAGTGACTTCGGGATGCCCTTCAGCACGCGCGGCCTGAGCCGTCTTCTGGAGGGCTTCCTGGGCCTTGTGGGTAAAACGCTCGACGTTCATCGAGACAAAGATAGGATCTGATTACGTCGTTGTCAAATAATATCTAACGCGATATTATCATATCACTTAAGCTGCTTACTATCATCATTTGCGCCAGCTTCTGCGAGTCCCTTCGCCCGAATGAGGCAGGCGTCGCACTTCCCGCAGGCACGACCGTTCTTTCCCGGGTCGTAGCAGGACGTCGTCAGACTCGGGTCGAGGCCAAGGGCCAGGGCAAGCCGGACGATGTCGGCCTTAGTCATGGCGAGGAGAGGCGCCCGGATCCTGAAGCCTCGGCCCTCTCTCCCGGCCTTCGTCCCGAGCCGGGCGACGCGGCCGAAGGCGGCGAGGAAATCGGGGCGGCAGTCGGGGTAGCCGGAGTAGTCGAGTGCGTTGGCGCCGATGACGATCTCCGTCGCGCGCCGCGTCTCCGCGAAGGCGAGCGCGAACGCGAGAAAGAGCGTGTTTCGCGCCGGCACGTACGTGACGGGAATCCGCGACTTTCCGAGCGCGAATTTCGGGACGCGGATCGCGCGGTCCGTGAGCGCCGAACCGCCGAGAGCCCCGAACGCCGGGATCGGAATCACGCGATGGGAGGCGGCTCGATACAAACGCGCGAGAACCCGCGCCGCGGCGAGCTCGACGCGGTGCCGCTGCCCGTAGTCGAAGGAGAGGGCGTGCACGGTCCAGCCCCAGCGGGTGACGAGCGCGAGGCAGGTCGCGCTGTCCAGGCCGCCGGAAAGCAGCACGACGCACACGCGCGCGCCCCGTGCCGGCGGTTTGGGAATCGATGCAGATGACTTCGGAGAAGAGGAAGATTTTCTTAGAAGGTGAATACGGCCGTCGACGCCGGGGCGAGCCACGCTGCGCGAGGCACTTGCGCTCTCGCGCTTCTTTCTCCTCTTAACCATTTGAAGAAATCTTCGTCTTTCTCTGTCTCACTCTTTCATTCATCTTCCCGGCACATCGCCCCAGAGAAACTTGTGGACCTGGAGATTCAAGCGCAGCTTTCTCTTCGAATCCCGCACCCATTCGGCGACCTCCGCGGCGATCTTCGACGTCGCCCCCTCGAAGACGGGTGAGATCAGGACCTTGTGTTTCTCGTCGAGGCGGTGCGTCTCTACGAAGTCCACGGCCCAGTCGAAGTCGCGGCGGTCGGCAACCACGAACTTCACTTCGTCGTTCGGGCCGAGCAGGTTCAGGTTCGCGAGGTCGTTGCGGGACTCCATTCCCGATCCCGGACATTTGATGTCCACGACCTTGATCACGCGCGGATCCACGCGGTCGAGCGGGACGTGGCCGCCCGTCTCGAGGAGAACGATGTAGCCGCGGTCGCAGAGCGCCGCGGCGAGCGGATAAACGCCCTCCTGCTCGAGCGGCTCGCCGCCGGTCAGCTCGACGAGCGGGACGCCGAGGCGATCCACGTTCAAGAGCACGTCCTCCAGCGTTCGGGTCGTTCCCCCGTGAAACGCGTAGGCGCTGTCGCACCATACGCACCGGAGCGCGCACCCCGTCAGTCGCACGAACGTGCACGGCAGCCCCGCGAACGACGACTCTCCCTGGATGCTGCGGAAGATCTCGGTGACGACGAGCGGCGGAGCGGGGGCGGCGGAGGCCATCGCGCCGACGATAGCGCGGGGGCCGCGCGGGGCGCGGCGATAATCGCCCACGTGAGGCTGAAGCTCGAGCTGGCGTACCTGGGGAGTTTCTTCGAAGGGTGGCAGCTTCAGGCGCCTCGCGAAGGCGGCACTCTGCCGCGCACGGTCCAGGGAGAAATAGAAGATTCTTTGAAAAGGGTTTATGGAGCGCCGATCCGAATCCACGGCGCTGGGCGTACGGACGCCGGCGTGCACGCAGAGGCGCAGGTCGCGCACTTCGAGGTGCCGGAAGGATCGCCTCTCATACCTTCTAAGAATCTTCCTCGTGCCCTGAACGCGAAGCTTCCCTGGGACGCACGGGTCCTCTCTGTCTCCGAAGCAAATCCCGATTTCCACGCCCGCCACTCGGCGACCGGCAAGATCTACGTCTACCGCCTGCGCCGGGGCGAAATGCTCCACCCCCATCGCGGCCTCGTCGAGGCCCTCGCGGGCGAGCCGCTCGACGTCGCGGCCATGCGTGCCGCCGCGGCGACCCTCGTCGGGCGCCGGGACTTCGCGCCCTTCTCGCTCACGGGGTCCGATCCGGCAACCACCGTGCGGACTCTCGCGCGGCTGGACGTGGAGGAACAGGGCACTCTTCTCGTCATCACCGCGGCCGGGGACGGCTTCCTCCGCGGCATGGTGCGGCGGCTCGTCGGGACGCTCCGCGACGCCGGGCGGGGGCGGATCCGGCCCGAGGAGGCGCTCGCAAGGCCCGGTCCCACCGCCGAGGCCCGGGGGCTCACACTCGAGAGGGTTCTTTATCCCCCGGAGGCGGTCGGGGAGGAGTCCGCGGCCCGTGCCGGCTCACCCGTTTCATCGGGATAGAATCAGAGACTGGGGGCGTGTTTCGCCCCGAACACAGACATGATCAACAAGGATTCCATCGCCGCACCCGGTTCGCCCGACCGGCCGCTCCTCGACGCCCTGGACCTCGGCCGTCTGCCCCGGCACGTGGCCGTCATCATGGACGGCAACGGACGGTGGGCGGGGCAGCGGCGCCTGCCACGCGTCGAGGGCCATCGCGCCGGGATCGCCTCGGTGCGGGCGACGGTCGAGACGGCGGCGCGCCTCGAGCTCACCGCGCTGACGCTCTATGCGTTCTCGACGGAAAACTGGAAGCGCCCGCATCTCGAGGTCGCGACGCTGATGGCGCTCCTCAAGGAATACCTCCGGCGCGAGCTGAAGACTCTGCTCGACAACGACATCGCTTTTCGCGTCGTCGGGCGGATGGACGGGCTCGATTCCTCGGTCCAAAGCGAGCTCGAGCACGCGATCGCCGCCACGGCGCACGGCAAGGGCATGATCTTCAACATCGCCCTCAATTACTCGGGCCGCGCCGAGCTGGCCGACGCGATGCGGGCGCTCGCGCGAAAAGTGCTGGCGGGCACGTTGTGCCCGGAGGACATCGACGAAGCCGCGATCGAATCGCAGCTCTACACGGCCGGGCTGCCCGACCCCGACCTCCTCATCCGGACGAGCGGCGAAATGCGCATCTCGAACTACCTCCTCTGGCAGATCGCCTATGCCGAAATTTACGTGACGCCCGTGCTGTGGCCCGACTTCCGCGCGGGGCACTTTCTCGAGGCGCTCACGGAGTTCCAGAAGCGCGAGCGCCGTTACGGCGGCGTCTCGGAAACGGTAGGAAGGCGGGACGAGGTCGCGGCGCCGGCGGCGCAACCGGCGGCCGCGTCACGATGAAGTTCCAGAGGGAGCTCACGGCCGCGGTTCTCATTCCCGCGGTCCTCGCGATACTCGTGGCGGCGCCTCCCTGGGCCTGGGCGCTCCTCGTCGCCCTGGCGGCGACCGTCGCGCTCCTGGAGTTTTACCGCTTGATCGAGGCGGCGGGATGGATCGTCCCGAAACCCGCCGGCGTCGGCCTCTTCCTCGCCTTCGTGGCGGGGGCCCATCTCGCCTCCCTTCTCGCGCTCGTCGTGCTCGCCGGCCTCACGCTCCTCGCGCTGCCGACGCTCGTCATGTTCGCGTCGCCGCGGGAAGCCGTGCTCCTCGCGTCGTCCGCCTCCTCCGTGTTCGCGACCCTCTACGTGGCTCTCGGGGCGGGGGCCATGGTCGGGCTTCGCGCGATCGGCTGGCAGCCCGTCGTGTTCCTGCTCGCGATCGTGTGGGCCGGCGACTCCGCCGCCTACTACGTCGGGCGCCGGTGGGGAAAGCGGAAGCTCGCTCCGATCGTGAGCCCGAAGAAGACGTGGGAGGGCCTCTGGGGCCAGCTCGGGGCCGGCCTCGCCTTCGGGGCGGTCGCGGCTCTCCTCCTCTTCCCCGCGGCGTCCGGTGCGACCGGCGCGTCCGGCGCGCCGCGCACCCTTCTCCTCGGCGCGGCGCTCGGCCTCGTCGTCTCCGTCGTGGCGGTCGTCGGGGATCTCCTCGAATCCACGTTCAAGCGGAGCTGCGCGGTGAAGGATTCGGGCGGTCTCCTGCCCGGCCATGGCGGCCTCCTCGACCGGCTCGACTCCCTTCTCTACGCTTCGCCCGTCCTCCTCTTCGTTCTCGCGTTCGTGCCGGGAGGGCTGAAGCCTTGAAGGAAACGGGCCCGACGAGGAAACGCATCGCCCTTCTCGGCGCGACCGGCTCGATCGGGGACTCGGCCCTGTCCGTCGTCGCTCAGTTCCCCGGGCGGTTCGAGATCGTCTCGATGTCGGCCGGGTCGAATATCGAGAAGCTCCTGCCCGCGATCGCCGCGCACCGCCCGAGGGTCGTGTCGGTGACGACGCGCGAAGACGCGGCGCGGCTCCGGCAGGAATTCCCCGGCCTGTCGGTCGGGTTCGGCACACAGGGGCTCGTGGACGTGGCGACGCTTCCCGAGGCCGATATCGTCCTGGGCGGCATCGTGGGGTCGGTCGGTCTCGCGCCGGCGTACGAGGCCGTGAAGCTCGGCAAGACATTGGCCCTCGCGAACAAGGAGGCGCTCGTCGTGGCCGGCGAGCCGCTCATGGCGGCCGCGCGCGCCTCCGGTGCCGTGGTCCTGCCCGTGGACTCGGAGCACTGCGCGCTCCATCAGGCCCTGCGCGCGGGAACGCACGCCGAGGTGAGACGCCTCGTGCTCACGGCTTCGGGCGGGCCGTTCCGCACCCGTGACTTCGCCACGTTCCCGGCGATCACGGTGGACGACGCCCTCCGGCACCCGACGTGGAAGATGGGCCCGAAGATCACGATCGACTCCGCCACGATGATGAACAAAGGGCTCGAGGTCATCGAGGCACGCTGGCTCTTCGACGTGCCGGGCCGGAAGATCGACGTCGTCCTTCACCCGCAGTCGATCGTCCACTCGATGGTCGAGTACCTGGACGGCTCGGTGCTCGCGCAGATGTCGCCGAACGACATGCGCTTTCCGATCCTCTACGCCCTGACGTATCCCGATCGCATTCCGACGCTTCTCGAGGGACTTAACCTGACCGCGCTCGGCACGCTCGAGTTCTTCCCGATGGAAAAAACCCGCTATCCGGCGGTCGGGCTCGCGTACGCCGCGCTCGAGACCGGCGGCTCGGCGCCGGCGGTTCTCAATGCCGCGAACGAAATCGCCGTCCAGGCATTTCTCGACCGGCGCATTCTCTATCCCGCGATCGTCGAAACGGTCGCGCGCGTCCTCGGCAGGCACCACGTCGTCCACGTGAGCTCCGTCGCGGACGCGCTCGAGGCCGACGCGTGGGCGCGGCGCGAGGCCGCCGCCATCATCCCTCTCCTCGAAACCAGCCCGCGGGCGGCAACCGCTCCCGCACTTCCCGCGTAGAACTCCCGAGGCCTCATGACCATTCCGACCAACATCCTCGCCCTGATCTTCGTCCTCTCGTTCCTCATCGTGTTTCACGAAGGGGGACATTTCCTCGTCGCGAAGCTCTTCAAGTTCCCGGTCGAGATCTTCTCGCTGGGATTCGGAAAACGCCTCTTCGGCTGGAAGAAGAACGAGACCGACTATCGGATCTCGCTCATCCCGCTCGGCGGCTACGTGAAGGTCGTCGGCCTGGGGCCGGACGAAAGCGACGTCGTCGCGGGCACGGCCGAGACCGCGGTGACGCAGCCCGGGACGCGCTTCCAGCGCCTCCTGATCCTCTTCGCGGGGCCGGGCGTCAACCTCGTTCTCGCGTTCCTCCTCACCGCTCTGGCCTTCCTCATCGGCGTCGAAGTGGCGAAGTACAAGGGCGAGGCCCCGGTCGTGAAGGTCGTCGACCGCGAGAGTCCGGCCGAGAGGGCGGGGATCCGGGCGGGGGACCGCATCGCGACGATCTCGGGCAGGCCCGTGAAGACCTGGGAAGAGGTGGAGCTCGAGACGGGCCTCGCCCCGCGCGAGGAGCTCACGGTCGGCATCGAGCGCGACGGAAAGCCGCTCACGCTGAGGCTGACCCCCGAGCCGCGCTCGAAGTACGACATCGGCTACACGGGCCTGAACCCCTACATTCCGGCCGTCGTGGCCCGGGTCGTCCCGGGCTATCCGGGCGCGAAGGCCGGCCTCCAGGTTGGCGACCAGATCGTCTCGGTCGGCGGCAAGCCCGTCGTCCTCTATTTCGAGGTCGTGCGGTTCATCCGCGAGGCCGCCTCCACGTTCGACAAGGACGGCCCTAAGCCCATCGAAATGATCGTGTCGCGCAATGGCGCGACGATGACGCTGAACGTCGTGCCCGTGAAGGAAGGCGAGAACTGGCGCATCGGCTTCGCGCCGAGGGAGGAGACGGTCCTCCGCCGCTTCTCGCTCGGCGAGGCTCTCGCGGCGTCGTTGCGCGAGAACGTCCGGCAGGTGCAGGTGACGGGGCAGATCGTCGGCCGCCTGTTCCGAGGCAGCGGGTCGATCCGCCAGTTCTCCGGCCCGATCGACATCGCGAAGTTCTCGGGCGAGGCGGTCCGGACCGGCCCGGCGGCGCTCCTCGTCCTGATGGGAATGCTCTCCCTGCAGCTCGGCATCCTGAACCTCCTGCCGATCCCGCTCCTCGACGGCGGACAGATCTCCGTGACGCTGCTCGAGTCGGTCGCGCGGCGCGACTTCCCGCTCCGGGTGAAGGAGCGCCTCCTGCAGGCGGGCTTCGTCTTCCTCGTCCTCGTGATGGTCACCGTCCTCTACTTCGACGTCCTGAAGAACGTCAGCTTCTGACGATGACGACCGTGCCGGTGAAGGTCGGAGGGGTCACGGTGGGGGGCGGTGCCCCCGTCGTCGTCCAGTCGATGACGATGACCGACACCGCCGACGCCGAAGGGACGGCCCTGCAGTGCCTCGAGCTCGCCCAGGCGGGTTCGGAGCTCGTCCGCGTGACGGTCAACGTCCCCGAGGCGGCCCGGGCCGTTCCGGAAATCCGGCGGCGCCTTCTCGACGCCGGCTGCGACGTCCCCCTCATCGGCGACTTTCACTACAACGGTCACACGCTCCTCACGACGTTCGGCGCCTGCGCGACGGCGCTCGACAAGTACCGGATCAACCCGGGCAACGTCGGGACCGGGCGGCTCCGCGACGAGCAGTTCTCGACGATCTGCAGGGTGGCCGTGGACCACGGCAAGCCGGTCCGGATCGGCGTCAACGGCGGCTCCCTGAACCAGGAGCTCGTCATGCGGAAGAGGCAGGAGAACACCGACAGGGACCTCGGGACGAGCTCCGAGGAGATCGTCGGCGAGTGCATGGACCTCTCGGCACTCGAGTCGACCGAGCTCGCCCTCGAGTGCGGCCTGACGAAGAACCAGATCATCATCTCCTGCAAGGTCTCCCGCCCCCGCGAGCTCGTCGCGGTCTACCGCGCGCTCGCGTCGCAGACGGACCAGCCGCTCCACCTCGGCCTGACGGAGGCCGGGATGGGGACGAAGGGGCTCGT
>JAMQPJ010000244.1 GCA_023717585.1 Thermoanaerobaculia bacterium | reverse complement strand
GACGCCGGGAAGAGGGCTCTTGTCCGCCTTCATCGTCACGAGCCCCTGGAGATCACCGGTGGTCTCCTGGCCGAACGCGGGTACGGCCGTGAGAAGGAGTGCCGCGATCGCCGCGAGGGCGAGCGTAAGGCCGAATCGGGGGCGCAGTCTCATGTGTTCACCTCTTGCTTGGAGTTGAGAAAAGGGAAGGAATCGCAGAATTGCAGCAGGCTGTAAAGGTTTCGTGAAGCGGATTTCATGACGGCGTCTTTTCGAAGAGCCTATGCCAGATCCCCACCTGTGTGGTGGCTTCCGGAGCCCTCCAGCACCCCACTGTCATCGGGCTCCAATCCTATCGCGGGTCCATTAAACTCCGTCAAACCGGAGGAATCGCATGTCCGAGTCTCAGTCTCAGGGGTTCCTGGACACCGTCAACCAGAACTTTGACGCGGCCGCCAGCTTTCTCGACTACCCGCCCGGCCTCCTCGACCAGATCAAGGTCTGTAACAGCGTCTACAAGTTCCGCTTCCCCGTGAGGCGGGAAGGGGGCGGCTACGAGGTCATCGAGGCCTGGCGCGCCGAGCACAGCCACCACAAGCTCCCCGTCAAGGGAGGGATCCGCTACTCGCCCGACGTGAACGAGGACGAGGTCCTCGCGCTCGCGGCCCTCATGACGTTCAAGTGCGCCATCGTCGACGTACCGTTCGGCGGGGCCAAGGGAGGCATCAAGATCGACCCGAGGAAGCTGTCCGTCGAGCAGCTCGAACGCATCACGCGCCGCTATACCGCCGAGCTGACGAAGAAGAACTTCATCGGGCCCGGGATCGACGTGCCGGCGCCGGACTACGGAACCGGCCCACGCGAAATGTCGTGGATCGCGGACACGTACGCGCAGTTCCACCCGGGCGAGATCGACGCGATCGGATGCGTCACCGGGAAGCCGCTGAGCCAGGGTGGCATCCGCGGTCGCAAGGAGGCCACGGGCCGCGGCGTCTTCTTCGGTGTCCGCGAAGCCCTCGCGGACGCCGAGCTGCTCAAGGAGCTGGGGCTCTCGGCCGGCCTCGCCGGGAAGCGCGCCGTCGTGCAGGGTCTCGGTAACGTCGGGTCCCATGCCGCGAGGTTCCTTCAGGAGGGCGGAGCCTTAATCGTCGGCCTGTCCGAGTGGGAAGGGGCGATCGCGAATCCGAAGGGCCTCGACGTCGCCGCGGTGCTGAAGCACCGTGCCGCCACGGGCAAGATCTCGGGCTTTCCGGGCGCCACCGACATTCCCAGCGAGGATGCCCTGTTCCTCGACTGCGACATCCTCGTCCCGGCCGCGCTCGAGAACGTGATCCGCGGCTCCAACGCGGGGCGCGTGAAGGCGAAGATCGTCGCCGAGGGAGCGAACGGCCCGATCGCCGCCGACGGCGACGCGATCCTCAAGCAAAAGGGCGTCTGCGTGATCCCCGACATGTACCTCAACGCGGGCGGCGTCACGGTGTCGTATTTCGAGTGGCTCAAGAACCTCTCGCACGTGCGCTTCGGCCGCATGGAGAAGCGCTTCGAGGAGATGAGCGCGGCGCGGATGGTGAAGACGATCGAGGGCGCTACCGGCAAGGCTTTGGGCGACACCGAGCGAAAGCTCCTCATCCACGGGGCCGAAGAGGAGGACCTCGTCAACTCGGGGCTCGAAGAGACGATGTCCGTCGCCTGGAATCAGATCCGTGACGCGCAGCGGAAGCACCCGAAGTCGGACCTCCGCACGGCCGCCTTCATTTCCGCGATCGACAAGATCGCCGTGAGCTACCTGGAGCTGGGGATCTTCCCCTGACGGTCCAGCGGCGCATCAGGGCCCAGGAGGCGATCCCCGGGACCACACAAGCGATCCTCGACCGTCCGTCACCGTCAGGACGAGCGGATCGCTGAGGGCCAACCAGCCTTCGTCGGACTCGAACCGCACGGTCACCTCGAGGCGGCCTTCGATCGGCATGCGGAAGGTGCCGACGCGCGGAAACTCGTTCCGCGCGAACGTTCCGGGGGCGAGGAACGCCCACCGGCCCGGCCTTTCGGGTCCGAATCGCCACCGAAGGAATCGTCCGTCGTACTCGATTCGGACGTCCAGCGCCGCGTCCTCTCGCAGACGCCGCATCTGCGCGTTGCACAACCGGCCGCCGAGCCCCGGCCGTTCGGTGACGCGTTCTTCCGTCTCCGACCATTCGTAGACACGAGCCGCCCGGAGCTCAGGAACCGCGCAGAACGCCCAATCGTCGAAGACGATCCGGCCTGGCGCGGCCCGGCGGGAGACATTCGCGTGCAGCCAGCGGAGACCCCCGAAGAACCAGTCCGACTCTATCGGCTGCCGCAGGACGTCTCCGGCGGCCGATCGTTCGAAGTAGAACAACGCCTCCTCGCGACTGCGGATCGCGCGCTTGTGCTCGCCGGCCCAGAGAGAGCGATTCGCACGGATCGATACGGCCAGGACGACGGCCGTCCCGGCCACCGCCAACGCCCGCCTCCAGCCTCCTCGCACGATTCCGCGGCTGAGCGCGATCGCCAGGGCGCCGGAGACCGCCGCCCACGGCAGAAGGAGGTAACGGATCTGAATCGAATCGGCGACCGGAATAAGCGGAACGACGAGAAGAAGGAGGAGCGTGCACAGCAGCGCCGCGTCGCGCGTGTTCCTCACGAGGAGAACGAAGAGCGCGAGAGCCGCTCCGAGGAGCGCTGCCGTCACGAGGGGCGTCCGCCCGGGCACGAGCAGTCCGGGAAGCGACGCTGCGAGATGGAGGAACCGGGCCGGATAGGACCCGATCCGCTCCCCTGGCTCGTCGTAAGCCCCCAGGAACGACCTCAGCATGTGCGCGCGCCAGGCCCCGAACACGACGAGGGTCACGAACATGGGCGCGGCGGCGCGAAGGCGGGACCGCAAGCGACCCTCCGGCGCCGCCAGGAGAAGGAACGGAAGCGGAACGTAGATTTCCTTCGCCGAGAGCGCAAGCAGGTACAGCGATGCCGAAAGGACGGCGGGAAGCACCCCCGGCCGCGAGACCGACGCAAACCAGGCGAGCGTCGCGAGAAGAGCGAAGGACAGGCCCTCCACGTAGTGCCGACACCAGAGCGACCCGACGACGCCGGCTACGGGCGGCCCGACGAGAAAGAGCGCCGCCCCGACGAAGGCAGCCGCCGGATTTGCCCATCGTCGGAGCACCAGACTGATCAGGATCGCGCTGAGCGCGAGCGCGAGAAGCTGATGCACGTAGAAAGGAAACGGCTCGAGGCCGAAAAGCGCGCGGTCGATGTCCAGAGTCACGAGAAACCACGGGGTATAGAACCGGTAATTCATGGCGGCGGGGTCGAAGACGTACGCCAGAGGCGAATGTGTCTCGACCACCTGGAGGAAGACCGTGTCGTCTCCGGAGAAGAAATGCCGGAGAACCGGGTGATAGAGCGCGGCCGTAAGGGCCGAGAGGAGCGCCGCGTCCAGGAGCGGATTCGACACGAGGGCGGCCGTAGCGGCCTTCAGTCGAGAGTGAGCGCTGTCGTTCAAGCTCTACTCTCGCCGAAGGCAAAGGGCGTGGACGCCCTCGCGCAGCGCCTCGAAGACCGCGCGGTGCCCGTTCGCGTTCCAGTGCATGTCACCACCGGGGAGGTACTGGCTCCTCCCCGACCGGTGGCGCGCCGCCGCGAGCGCGTCGGACGGGTCGAAGCAGGTGATGCCTTCGCGCGCGCAGAACGCGCGCAGCCTTCGCGCCGGGGCGCCCGGGTCGAAGCACGATTGGCGGAGCCCGTATGCGGCGACCGTCGCGTTCCAGTCGTCCTCTTGCACGGCGTAGCGCTGAGGAAACAGGACGACGGCGAACGTGAACCCGCGCTCGTTCGCGAGAGCCCGATAGCCGAGCAGCGTCCGCGAGAGCCGCTCGAAGAATACGTCGACGAGGGGCGGCGGCGAGACGAGGCAGAACCCCAACCCGTTGACCCCGTCGAGAAGGAAGCGCGACAGGCCGGGGCCGCGGGAACTTCCGATCGGCTGCGCGGGCATTCCGAGTGCGAGGTCAAGGAGGCGGACGCGTCGCCTGAGCGGCATCTCCGCGAGCGTCCCTGCGAGACACTCTTCGGGAATCATGGCGTGAATCTCGTTGCGTTTTTCCAGGGTGAGACCCAGCGCCGCCTGCTCGATGTGAAAGGCCGGTGGCTCGATGCGATAGGAGCCGGGCGCGTCGAGCACGAGGCCCGCCTGCGCAATGTCGTTCCCGAGAGTGACGCCCAGCAGGACGACGCTTGGATGAAACCGCGTTCCCGACCGGTCGAGCCAGAGGAGACCGGTCACCGGCTCTTCGATATCCGAGATCAGCACCTCCGCGGGACCGCGCAGAGTGAGATCCTTTTCGAGAAGGCGGGAAAAGGTCTCCTCCTGATCCACGCGATAGCCAGCCGTGAAAGAGTCGCCCATCGAAAGCACGCGCACGACGCCTGGGAGCGGCGTCTCAGGCGAGTCCAGGGAGCGCCGGAAGCCCTGGGCGTTGTTCCGCCAGAAGACGGTGCCGCCGAGGCCATTCACGACACGCCCCTCGAAGCCCTCCTTCAGGAGCCCACCCGGGCCGAGGCCGTCCGGGCGCACCGCATCGCCGTAGTCGAGGCCGCTCTTTGCCGCGGGGGCCCGAAAGCGCTCGCGGAGCCGCAAGAGGCCCTCGGCGACCCCCAGCGCGAGAGCGCTCGAAACGAGGACCACCGCGGCGACCTTCAGTCGAGCGCGAACGTTTTCTTCCAATCCTCGGTCTCGGCGAACGCAGGCTGACCGTCGCGCGCGAGGACGTGGTTCTCGAGGACGAGAGCGTCCATCGCGGTCCGCATGAAGCAGCGGTAAGCGTCCTCGGGCGTGCAGACGATCGGTTCCCCGCGGACGTTGAAGGACGTGTTCACGACGACCGGGCAGCCCGTCAGGTCCCGGAATGCCGCGAGGATCGCGTGGTAGACGGGGTTCGTCTCCTTCCGCACGGTCTGGAGGCGCGCGGAGTAGTCCACGTGCGTGACGGCGGGAATCGACGACCGCGGGACGTTCAGCTTCTCGATGCCCCAGAGCGCCCTTTCGGGATCCGTCATCTCGCGCCGGAGGTTCTTCGCCACGTCCGCGCAGAGGAGCATGTAGGGCGAGTCGCCGTCGAGCTCGAACCACGCCGCGGCCTCCTCGCGCAGGACGGAGGGCGCGAACGGCCGGAACGACTCGCGAAACTTGATCTTCAGGTTCATGACGGACTGCATCGCGGGCGAGCGCGGATCGCCGAGGATGCTGCGTCCGCCGAGCGCACGCGGCCCGAACTCCATGCGCCCCTGCAGGAGGCCGACGACCTTGCCCGCGGCGAGAAGCTCCGCGACTTCACCGGGAAGCTCGGCAGGGGGGATCGTTCGATACGGGTAATGTTTCGACTCGAGCCACGCTTGTATTTGCTTAGAAGGGTAAGAGGGGCCCAGGAACGCTCCTGACATGCCGTCCTCATAAGGCGGCAGCGGATCCGTGCTCGCCCCGCCGTCTCCCTCTTTTCCATTCAAAGAAATCTTCTCTTTCTCTTTCCGAAGCCAAGCACCTCTCTTTTCCGCGCTCTCCCGCGGCATCCCGAGATGTCGGTGCCAGACCGCGAGCGCGGCGCCGACCGCGCCGCCCGCGTCGCCCGCGGCGGGCTGGATCCAGATGTCGTCGAAAACTCGTGCTTCGTGGAGCTTTCCGTTCGCGACGCAATTCAGGGCCACGCCACCCGCCAGGCACAGGTATTTCGCGCCCGTCGTCTTCTTCGCGTGGCGGGCCATCTTCAGGACGATCTCCTCGGTGACGTCCTGGATCGAGCGGGCGAGATCCATCTCGCGCTGCGTGAGCCTCGACTCGGGCGCCCGCGCCGGGCCTCCGAACAGCCGTTCGAAGCCCGCGCCCGTCATCGTCAGGCGATCGGCGAAGTCGAAGAACTCCATGTTCAGACGGATGGACCCGTCCTCGCAGACGTGGACGAGCTCGTCGCGGATGAGACCCGCGTACTTCGGCTCGCCGTAGGGAGCGAGGCCCATGAGCTTGTACTCGCCGCTGTTGACCTTGAAGCCGCAGAAGTACGTGAAGGCCGAGTACAGGAGGCCGATGGAGTGAGGGAACTTGAGCTCCGAGAGCATGTCGAGCCGGCTTCCGCTGCCCATTCCGAGCGACGACGTGGCCCACTCCCCCACCCCGTCCATCGTGAGGACGGCGGCCTCCTCGTAAGGCGACGGGTAGAAAGCCGAGGCCGCGTGGGACTCGTGATGCTCGGAAAACAGGACCCGGCCCCCGTAGCCGAGGTCCTTTCCGATGCGCTCGGACATCCAGAGGCGGTCCGTGATCCAGAGCGGCATCGACTTGCGGAACGAGGGGAACCCGCGCGGGGCGTACTCGAGGTACGTCTCGAAGAGGCGCTCGAATTTCAGGAGCGGCTTGTCGTAGAAGGCCACGTGGTCGAGCTGCCCGGCCGCGAGGCCTCCGGCCTCGAGGCAGTAGCGCGCGGCGCGGGCGGGAAACTCCGCGTCGTGCTTCTTGCGCGTAAAGCGCTCTTCCTGGGCCGCGGCCACGATCTTCCCGTCGACGAGAAGACACGCGGCAGAGTCGTGGTAGTAGGCCGACAGGCCGAGGATCGCCGCCACTAGAACAGCGTGTAGATGAAGGGCGCGATCACGCTCTTCTCGGCGAGAACGAGGAGAAGGCCCACGAGGACGAGAAGAAACACGATGGGCATGAGCCAGTACTTCTTGCGGTACCTCAGGAACGCCCAGAGCTGCGAGAGAACGTCGCTCTTGCCCATTACCAGATCGTCTCGTAGTGGCGCGGGTCCCGATTTCTCTCCGGATAGGGTGTCCACATCGAGGCGGGAGCGGGCCCGCGGCGCCGAAGCTCGTCGCGCCCGAACAGGCGCAGGACGAAGCCGAGAGGCGCGAGGACGAGGAAGAACGTCAGGAACAAAAAGACCGCGGAATTGACGCGTCCGAGGACCCTTGCGAACGCGAGCCAGGCGCGGTGCGGGCCGGCGAGGAGCGTCGGCGCCGCGGCCGCGAGGAGGAGCAGCGCGCCGCCAAGTGAGGCGAAGGCGGCCCCGGCCGCCGTCTGGTGCCGCCAAAGCAGCAGCGCTCCGAGGACGGCGAACACGCCGCCCACGGTCCATCCGAACTTGCGGTCTTCGGAGAGCGCCACCGCCGTGATCTTAGCTTGCCCTCCGCGCGCCGGCGCGCTCCCTCGCCGAAGCGAGGAGCCCGGTGAACGCGGCGGCGGAGACGGGAGCGCTCAGGCCGAAGCCCTGGAGCCGGTCGCAGCCGGCCTGCCGCAGGAACTCGATCTGACCCGGCGTCTCGACGCCTTCCGCGACCACGACGAGCCCGAGGTCGTGCCCGAGCGTCACCATCGTCTGCACGAGCTTCGCGGCCCGCCCGGCCGGGTCGATCGGCTTCCCGAGATCGCGCAGGAAGGCCTGGTCGATCTTCAGCTCGTCGATCGGGAGGAGCTGGAGGTAGGAGAGCGACGAGTAACCGGTTCCGAAGTCGTCCACGGCGAGGCCGACGCCGAGCGCTTTCAAGCGCCCGAGAAGCGCCATCGTCGAGGCCACGTCCTTGACGAGGAGGCTCTCGGTGACCTCGAGCCTCAGGAACGACCCGGGCACGCCGTGCGTCCCGAGAAGGCGCTCGAGCGTCTCGGCGAGATCGGCCTGCGAGAACTGGACGGGCGACAGGTTGACGGACACGGGCACGGCGCCGACGCCCTCGCGCCGCCAGGCCGCGATCCGGGCACAGACCTCCTCGAAGGCCCAGAGGCCGATGGGCTGAATGAGGCCGCTCTCCTCCGCGACGGGGATGAACCGGCTCGGGCGCACCTCTCCGAGCTCGGGATGATTCCAGCGGAGAAGCGCCTCGGCCCCCACGAGCGTTCCGTCGCAGTCCACCTGAGCCTGGTACACGATCTCGAGCTCCCCGCGCGTGACGGCGCGGCGCAGGTCGTTCTCGAGGCGCAGGCGTTCGCCCCCGCCGAGTATCACGTCGGGTCCGAACACCCGGTATCCGTTTCCGGCCATCGCCTTCGCGGCGTACATCGCCGCATCGGCGTGCCGCTGGAGGGACACGACGTCACGCGCGTCGTCCGGAAACACGCTCACCCCGATGCTGGCTCCCACGAACACCTCGTCGCCGCGCAGGTCGAACGGAGCCTTCAGAGCCTCGAGCAGGCCTTTCGGCAGCTCTTCGGCCCGGCCGGCCGCGCCGGGCGTCTCGACCCGGAGAACGCAGAATTCGTCGCCGCCCATGCGCGCGAGGACGTCCCCTTCGGCGAGCGCGCTCGAGAGCCGGAACGCCACCTCGCGAAGCAATTCGTCCCCGCCCGCGTGTCCAAACGTGTCGTTGACCTGCTTGAAGCGATCGAGATCGACGTACGCGAGCACGACGCAGGTGCCGCTCCCGGCGGCTCGCGAAACGGCGCTCCGCAGCCTCTCCTCGAGCGACAGCCGGTTCGGAAGACTCGTGAGCGAGTCGAAGCGCGCCTGGAAAAGGAGCTGTTCGGCGAGCTGCCGTTGCTCGATCGCGATGGCCGCGAGCGACGCCGCGCTCGAAAGCAGGGCCGTGTCGGCGCGTTCCGGCCGACGAACCTCGGGCAGGAGAACGCTCAGTGTGCCGAGCACGACGCCGCCCCCCGTCTCGATCGGGACGGTCCAACAGGCCTTGATCCCGTGCGGGGCGAAGGTCTCGCGGCACGCGCTCCAGAGAGGATCCCCAGGCACGTCGCTCGTCACGACGAGACGGTGCTCTTCGACAGCGCGCGCGAGAGGCGGCGTCGTGGACCCGAGCGGGATGTCCTCCTGGGGACTTCCGAAGGGCCCCGCGGAACCGGCGGAACCGAGCGCGCGAACCCCCTGGCGGAGCGGCGAAATCGCGCAGATCGCGCGGGGGCGCTGGTGCTCGACGAGGGCCGCGACCTCCGGCAGGATCACGCGCAACGGCTCGCCCCGTGCGATGTGCTCGAGGATCGCGCGGCGGTCCCGCTCGAGGAGATCGCGCCCGGACAAAGTGCCCTCGACGAACCGCCTGTCCTTCCGCTCGCGCTGGAGGAGGACGTCCGACTCGGCGACCGACTCGGCGAGCGCGTCACGCTCCACCGTGAGCCGCTCGCGTTCCTCGGAAGCCTGCTTCACGCGCTTCCGGAGAGGAGCCAGCACCGATAGGGTCGCGGCGCCGGCTCCGAGCGCGGCGAGCACGAGTGCCGCCGCGAGGCTGCCCCGCCGCTCCCGGTCGGCGGCCTCGCGCGCCGGGGCCAGCGAGACGCCGAGGACGAGTGCGCCGACACGCTTGCCTTCGTAGGTCACCACCGCGCGGGTCACGTGGGTCTCGCCCGCGGCGGGCGCCTGCCAGACCGCGGCCGGAAGGCCCGCGCGGTTCAGGACGACGACCGACACGAGCCGCCCGCCCGGCACGAGGTCCTTGACGGTCTCGACCGCGCCGTCCGCGTCCTGAAACACGAGCAGCGATCCGACCGACGCCGCCGCCCGGCTCGCGACCGCATCCGCTTCCCGCCCTGCCGCCGCGAGGGAACGCGCGTCGGTCCCCGTCAGGCGGACGACGAGCGCGACCGCCGCGAGGAGACAGGCGACCGCGAAGACCATCGAGAGGCGGCGTGCGACGACCACGTCGAACACTTTACGCCCCCCCTTGCCCCTCAGCGGTCGCGGCCGGCGGCGAACATCGCCAGCCCGGCGAGGAGCCCGGAGTCGCCCTCGAGATCCCGGGCGGCCTCCCGTGCCGCGGCGAGCGCGAGGTCGCGCTCCAGAAAGGCGCCAGCGAGGCCGAAGACCGACGGATACGTGAGTTTCTCCTGCGCGGAGTCCTTCCCAGCCGTCTTGCCGAGCGTTTCCGACGTCTGCGTGACGTCGAGGAGGTCGTCGGCGATCTGGAAGAGGAGCCCGAGGGCACTCCCGTAACGGGAAACGCCGTGGAGCCGATCCGCGTCCGCTCCCGTGTGAAGGGCTCCGAGCTCGAGGGACAGCCGGATGAGCCGGCCTGTCTTCAGGGCATGAATCCGCCTCAGGTGCATCGCGCGCTCCGCCGCGGGAATCTCGGCGCCCGTCGCCCCGAGGTCCAGGGCCTGGCCGCCGGCCATGCCGAGGACGCCGATCGCGCGAGCCGTGCGGGCGACCGCGTCGGACCGGCGGGCCGCGCGCGCTTCTCCCGAAGGCCGCGTCGCGAGAAGCTCGAAGCCGAGTGTCTGCAGCGCGTCGCCGGCGAGGAGGGCGATCGCCTCGCCGAAGACGACGTGGCACGTGGCCCTCCCCCGCCGCAGCGCGTCGTCGTCCATGCAGGGGAGGTCGTCGTGGATGAGCGAATACGTGTGGAGAAGCTCGAGCGCCGCGGCGGCCTCGATCGCATCGGCTTGAAGGCGCTCCGGCCCGGCGGACTCCGCGCCGGCGAGGAACAGGAGCGGCCGCAGGCGCTTTCCGCCCGCGAGCACGCTGTAGCGCATCGCGGCGACTAGGGTCGCGGGCTCGGACCCTTCGGCGGGCAGGACCGCAAGGAGCGCGTCCTCGATCTCCTGGCGGCGCGTTTCGAGCTCCGCCGGCAGACTGGCGACGCTCCTCCCGTCCGCCATCGTCAGGGCTCTTCCCCGTCGAGCGCCTCTTCGTCGAGCTCCTCCTCGAGAGGCTCCGTCACGAGGGCACCGGCGGTCTCCTTCAGGACGACTTCCACGCGCTTCTCGATCTCGTCGATTCGGCCGCGGCAGAAACGCGACAGCGCGACGCCCTCCTCGAAGAGGGCGAGGCTCGCTTCGAGCCCCTTCTCGGGGTCCTCGAGCTC
>JAMQPJ010000440.1 GCA_023717585.1 Thermoanaerobaculia bacterium | reverse complement strand
GCCTGGGTGGGCGCGGGCAGGTCGCCCACCTCTTCCACGAGAAGGGTGCCGCCATCGGCGTCGAAAAGCCGGCCCACGCGGCGGCGGCGGTCGCCGGCCGCCGGAGCGCCGAGCAGATCCTCCTCGAGCGCCAGCGCGCTCGAGGCCGTCGCCGACACGCGGACGAGCGGCCGCCCGCGCCGGGGCGAAAGCGCGTGGAGCGTCTCGGCTACGAGCGTCTTTCCGCTGCCGACGTCGCCCACCAGGAGGATCGGGGCCCGCGCCGACGCGACCCGCGAAAGGGAAGCCTTGAGATTCGACAGCGGCAGGGAGCCGCCGACGAGCTTGGCGAGCGGATCCTCGAGCGAGACACCGGAGGACGCTGGCGCGGACGAGGCCCCGCGCTCGCCGAACGCCGCCTCACTCCTTTCGCCGTGAACGAAACCGATGGCGGACGCGGCGTGCGCCATGAAGTCGAGGAGGGCGGGGTCGGTCACGGTCTCGACCGGCACGAGGAGGAGGCCGACGGGATCGCCGCCCGGCCGCGGGACCGGGAACACGCGCAGGCGGGCGCCCGCTTCGAGCGCTTCCCAGGACGAGGTCTTCCCGCGCGCCTCCGCGAGGGTCCGGGCCGACAGGCGCGGAAGAGTCCCCTTCCAGAGCGCGGCGATCGCCTCGCCCTCGTTCGGCGGAAGAAGCGAGACGAAGGCGAGGCTGTGCACGGGCGTCGAGGAGGCGATGTAGGCGGCGATCTCCTGCAGCAGATCCTCGAAAGGGACCGGCCGGTGAAGGCACTCGAAGAAACCGGACCACGGGTCCGAGACGGCGCGCTCCTCGGGGCGGCCTTCGGCAGGCGCCGCGGCGGGGCGGGGCCCGGGAACCGGGACGGGCCGCGCCGCGACGGCGCCCGGCGCGGCGCCCACGGACGGAGCGGGGGCGGGGCCGGGCGCGAGGGGCGCGAGCGCCGCCGTCGCAAGCGACAGAGCGTCGCGTCCGCGAGGGGGCGGAGCGGCCATCCGGTGGGGGTTCGGCGCCGGGCCGTTCAGGAGGGTGATCGTGGCTTCGCCAATGGCGATCCGGTCCCCCGCCGCGAGGGCGGCGGACTTGACGATCGAGCCGTTCAGGGTGACGTCCGATCCCGGCGCGCTGCCGAGGACCTCGAGGCGCAGCTCTTCGCCCGCAACCGAAATCCGCGCGTGCCGGCCGAGCACACCGCGAGCGCGCACAACGAGATCATTTCCCGTCGAAGCGCCAATGTGGATGACATCCCGATGGACCTTGCGAACTTCCGATTCGCCGCCGGTCTTGCGGACTTCAAAGCTCAACATGGAACGGATCCTCCGCCGCGGGAGACAGTTTCCTGAACAGATGCAAGCCTATCATGGCACCGGCGGGCTGTCCGCCCGGCGTCAACACAAATTGAACGAAGGGGTGCCGCCGCCCCGGGGCGCATACAATGACCGGGGCAGAGGGCTG
Source organism: Thermoanaerobaculia bacterium (assembly GCA_023717585.1). Classification (GTDB taxonomy): domain Bacteria; phylum Acidobacteriota; class Thermoanaerobaculia; order UBA5066; family UBA5066; genus Fen-183. The sequence goes on along the minus strand of JAMQPJ010000440.1, from coordinate 1,782 downwards.
AGCGCCAGGCATGCCGGTTTCCCCGCTCGACGGACCCCCCTTCCGGGGGCGCCACGCCACGACGCTGACGCGCATCGTCGGCACCGTGCGCTCGGTTCTCGACCCGGATTCGGTCGAGATGGAGTATCTCTTCGAACCCTCCGGCCAGCGCTTCCGCTGGCGGGCCTTGCGCAGCCGCGTGTTCACCGCGAGCACCGTGCGCCCGGCCCGGCGGCACTCAAGCCCGGCGGAATCCCTGGCCGTGGAGTTCCACCTGACGGGCCTCCTTCGAGGGGCGCTCACGCTGCTCCGCGGGCCCCGGAGGCCGTGGACGGCCCCCGAGATCCTGCGCTTCGAGGTCTTCCGGCCGCTTCTCGCGCAGCTCCTCGAAAGCGCGGCCGCCGCGGAGATTCACGCCGCCGCGCGCCGCCGGCTCGAGAGCGCCGCCGAGGCCGCGTCCACGCCGATCCTCCTCATAAGGCCGTCGGGCTCCGTGCTCTACGCGAACCGCGCCGCCACGGCGCTCCTCTCGGCGCGCGTTCCGCTCTTCGTCCTCCCGAAAGACGGCCGCGAGACCTCCCTCTCGGCGTGGATCTCACGCCTCGGCGCGACGGCTGCCGCGGGCGAAAAGCTGCGCGCGAGCCTCGCCGACGGCCGCGCGCTCGAGGCCTCGGTCGCGCGATTCGCGGACGACGAGCAGGACGACGTCGCGGTTCTGACGCTCCGGGTCCAGTCTGCGCTCTCGCACGAGGACGTGAAGGAGAGGCTCGCGACGCGCGGCGTCTCGGGCCGCGAGGCCGAGGTCGTGAGGGCCGTGCTCGAGGGACTTCGAAACGCCGAGATCGCAAGCCGCCTCTTCATCACGGAATGGACCGTGAAGGACCACCTCAAGCACGTCTTCTCGAAGCTCGGCGTGAGCTCGCGATCGGGTCTCCTGAAGGCTCTCGATGGGCCGCCCCGATCGGCCCCGAAACCCCATCCGGTTGAGTCCCCGGCCAGGCGACACCTCAAAATGTAGTGGTAGGCTCGGGGCGTTCATGTTCCGACTGAAGAAGCTCGAGATCCAGGGGTTCAAGTCGTTCGTGGAACGCACGTCGGTCACGCTGCCGTCGCGCATCACCGCGATCGTCGGCCCGAACGGCACGGGCAAGTCGAACATCTGCGACGCCGTGCAATGGGTGCTCGGCGAGCAGTCGGCGAAGAGCCTGCGCGGCACGACGATGGAGGACGTCATCTTCAACGGGGCCGCGCACCGGCGCCCTCTCGGGATGGCGGAGGTCTCCATCACGCTCGAGTCGCGCGGCGGAGACCAGTGGGCCGAAAGCGGCGGGGAGCTCGTCCTCTCCAGGCGCGTGACGCGCGACGGCGAGAGCGACTACATCGTCAACGGAAAGAAGTCGCGCCTCAAGGACCTGCAGGAGATCCTGACCGGCACGGGCCTCGGCGTGCGGGCGTATTCGATCATCGAGCAGCAGAAGATCGACCTCATTCTCTCCACGAAGCCGCAGGACCGGCGCCGGCTCATCGAGGAGGCGGCGGGCGTCTCGAAGTACAAGATCCGCAAACGCCAGGCCGAGGTGAAGCTCGAGGAGACGCGCGGGAATCTCCTGCGCCTCTCGGACATCGTCTCGGAGATCGACCGCACCTGCTCCTCGCTGAAGCGCCAGGCCTCGCGTGCCGCGCGCTGGAAGGAACAGGCCGGCGTCCTCGCGGTCGAGAAGAAGAGACTCGCGCGTCTCCGCGCGGACCGGCTGACCGCCGGCTTCGCCGGGGGCGAAGCGGCTCTCGCGGCGGCGACCGACG
>JAMQPJ010000438.1 GCA_023717585.1 Thermoanaerobaculia bacterium | reverse complement strand
CGTTCTCGGGCTCGTGCGCGCGGCGCCCGCGATCTGGGAGTCCCTCGCCGCGTCCGTGAAACAGCTGCGCGGAGGATCCGGCGCCGGGGCGTCGGTCGCGCGGACGGAACGGGACACGCCGATCACGTGGGTCGTCGGCGGCTCGCTCGCGATCGTCCTGTTCATCACGGTCGTCCCCGTCTTCCGGATGAACGTGCTCGGCGCGGCGCTCATCGTCGTCTTCGGCTTCCTGTTCTCGGTGGTGTCCGCCCGCATCACGGGTCTCGTCGGTTCGTCGTCCTGTCCGCTCTCCGGCATGACGATCGCAGTCGTCATCGGAAGCTGCCTCATCTTCCTCGCCGTCGGCTGGACGGGACCGAGCTATTCCTATCTCGCGCTCGTCGTCGCAGCCGTCGTGTGCATCGCCATCTCGAACGCGGGCACCACGGCGCAGGACCTCAAGACGGGGCACCTCGTCGGCGCCACGCCGCGCGCCCAGCAGGCCGCCATTCTCGCCGGCGTCCTGACGTCCGTGCTCGCGATCGGCTGGACGACCTGGGCCCTGAACGCGTCGGAGTCGAAGGTCACGAAGCTCGCGTCGCCGATCGCGGTCCCCGCCGCGTCCGTCGCGGCGGCCGAGGACGAAAAGGGCCCGGACGGGATGCCGTACGCCTTCGTGAAGATCGCCACGGGAGAGGTCGCCGCGCTCGAAGCCGGCAACTATCTCGTCGACCGCGCGGCCGGGACGGCGCTCTACCACCGCGTGGACGGGATCGGGAACCGCAACTTCCCCGCGCCGCAGGCGAACCTGATGGCCGTACTCATCTCCGGCCTTCTCGATCAGAAGCTGCCCTGGGGACTCGTCCTCATCGGCGCCGCGATCGCCGTCTTCATCGAGCTCCTGACCGGGCACTCGCTCACGTTCGCGGTCGGCGTCTACCTGCCTCTCTCCACGACGATGCCCATCTTCATCGGCGGGATCGTGCGCAGATTCGCGGACAAGCGGTACGGGCGCGTGCCCGACGACGCGAGCGAGAGCGAAGGCACGCTCTTCTCGTCCGGCCTGATTGCCGGCGGCGCGCTCGTGGGCGTGCTCGTGGCGTTCCTGCACTTTCCCGTGTTCGGGCTCGGATTCGATGACGAGCTCGACCTGCCGAAGATCGCATTCGGGCCGCGGTTCTGGCCCGCCGCCTTCCGCTCGGACATCCTTCCGATCGCCGCTTTCGCAGGCCTGGCCACCCTGCTCTACCTGGGAGCGAAAGCGAAGACGAGAAAGACGGCCTGAAGAGTTCGCTAGGCTGTCGCGAGCGGCGAGGCGAGAGCGGCCTGCGCTTCGAGCTTCGCGATGAGCGCCGCGCGCCGCGCCGCGTCGAGGTTCTCGGACCCGGCCCTCAGAATGTCCGGATTGCCGTCGATAGAGCGGCGGAACAGGAAATCCTGAACCGCCTTCGCATCGACCCGCGTCGTCTCCCGAAGCAACCTGGCCACGGCTCCGATCATGACGGGGTTCTGCTCGTCGAGGAGCGCTTCCGCCAGGGTCAGCACGGCCGCGGCTTCCCGGCGACCGTCCGTCACGAGACCCGTCGCTGCGAGCACGGCGAGATGGCGCTTGCCGACGCTCTTCAGCCTCGCCCACTTTTTCACGACCGCCATTTTCGCGGGCTCGAGGCCCAGCGCCGGAGCGGCAATGCGAGCACCGAGTACCTCGGCGACCTCCAGATCGTCGGCCACGCCGCTCCACTTCTCGACTTTCGCGAAAAGACCCGAAGTGAAGTCCTTCTGCTGCCGCTCGAGAAGCTCGAGTGCGACGAGAATCTCCTCGCGCACCTTGCGGGCCACCGCCGCATCGACGAGCGCGAGAGCCACCGCGTAGTCGATCGCGGGCTTCGCCTTCGTCTGGATGTCGCGCGCGATGGATCGAACGAAGGAGGAACGGACACCGAGAGCCTTGAGGGGGCTCTTGGATGCCGCATTCTTGGACTTCTCCGACTTGTCTCCGCGGTCCGAGCGTTCTCCGCGCCCGTCCAGACGCGAATCCAGCGCGGCCCGGATGTCCTTGAGGATCAGCGCGGCAGACGGTGCGGACTTGGCCATACGCAATCAACGATTCTAGCACACCGACTGACCACTTTCGGCCGCTTCCCCACCCGGAATCTCACCGGAGTGTCCGCTGTCCGAACCCATAAGCCTCTCGGCTGGAAGCAGTTGCAAAGAGAGCGGTCTGGATGGCTCGCGTGCCGATGGGCCGTCCGCGCAAGGTGACGAATCCGCCCGCCCGACCGACCTGAACACCCAGCCGCCTGAGGTCGGCCGCATCCCGAAGAGACCCGCGTGCGCGCGTCGAGAGGATTCGCTCGACGGCGAGAGGGCCGAAACCGGGGACCCTCTGGAGCTCCTCTCGACGGGCGGTCGTGAGCTCGACCGGGAACCGCCCCGGGTTCGCGAGCGCCCAGGTGAGCTTCGGGTCGTGGTCGAGGGGAAGATGGCCATCCTTGCCGTACACGAGCTCGTCTGCGGTGAAGCCGTATTCACGCAACAGGTGATCCGCCTGGATGAGGCGCTTCTTCTCGAGCCCCTCCGCGAACGAAAGGGGTTCGGGGGCCTGACGTGCAGAGGCGCGCCGGGCCTCCCGCACGGCCGTGGCCGCGTCCCGGGCCGCTTCGAGATGCGCGACTGTTTTGGTGCGGCTCTCTGTGAGGCTTTCTGTGAGGCGCTCTGCCACGCTCTTTCCGCTTTTCCCCGTAGAGTGCTCGTCGAGCGCTTGCTGGCACGCCGGTTCGAGGTTGTAGGAAACGCGGTCCACGAGGCGCACGAGGCGCTCGATTTGCCCGGGCTCGGCGCCTGCGAGCGCTTTCGCGTGGAGATAACCACGGTACCCGTGCGTGAACCGCAGCGTCTCGACGAGCTCGAGCATGCGCTCCATCGCGTAGACGGGCTCCTTCGGGATGCCGCTCGTGACGAAAAGACCGTCGCACCAGCCCCGGCGAAAAGCCGTCATGAAGAGGCGCGCGAGGCCGGCGGGCTCACGCGACTGCCGGGGAAGGTCGCGCTCGGCACGCATCGGGCAGTAGTCGCACGAGAAGCGGCAGGAATTCGCGAGCAGGATGCGGAAGATCCGGCGATTCCCCACGCCCGGCACGATCAAGCCGCGGATGTCGATCAGGTCGATCTCGCTCTTTCTGATGGCAGCCATCGCTTCACCCCGCCTGGCGCAAGTTAGGCGTAAGTCAGGCGAAAGTCAAGGGGCGAGAAGAACCCCTGGATAAAACCTCAGCTTTCGGGGCGCGCGATGATGCCGCCGCCGAGAATCAGCTCCGGGCGGTTCGGGTCGAAAAAGACGGCCGACTGCCCCGGCGCGGCCGCGCGAACGGGTTCCTCGAAATCCAGCCTCCCGCGGCCGCCGTCCCCGAGCGTCAGCCAGGCCGACTGCTCGGGATGGCGCGAACGGATGCGGGCGAGCACGGGAACCGGCACTGACGACCCTGCGCCTCCGGGGATGCGCACACTCACGCTCTCCAGACAGATTCTCTTAGAAAGGAGAGACGGCGCCGGCCCCACCACCACGCGCGATTCCTCGGGCACCGTCGCGAGGACGTAGAGAGGGTCGTTCGAAGAAATCTTCAATCCCCGGCGCTGGCCGACGGTATAGCCCATGGTTCCCTCGTGCGCTCCGACTCTCTCTCCACCTTCCAAGAAAATCCCCCCAGGCCGGGCGCCCGCGAGAACTGGCAACTCGAGACCGAGGCGTCCCGCCTCGCGCCGGATGAACTCGGCCGGAGTCGAGCCGGTCGGCACGAAGCAGACCTCCTGCGAGTCCGGCTTGTCCCAGTTCGGGAGACCGGCGTCGCGCGCGATCTCGCGCACTTCGGGCTTGGTCAGCTCGCCGAGCGGAAACCGGGCGCGGGAGAGCTGCTCCTCCGTGAGGTCGTAGAGAAAATACGACTGGTCGCGCGAGAGGTCCCGCGCGCGAAGCAGGCGCGGCGCCCCTGTGGCCTCGTCCGCCCCGATACGCGCGTAGTGCCCGGTCGCGACGGCCTCGCATCCGAGCGCCGCCGCTCTCTCGAGAAGGCTCTTGAATTTCACCTCGGTGTTGCAGACCGTGCACGGGATCGGCGTCTTCCCCTCGAGGTAGCTCC
>JAMQPJ010000204.1 GCA_023717585.1 Thermoanaerobaculia bacterium | reverse complement strand
CCACGCCTTTCGCCTGGGGGGAGGCGGCCTCGGCGCACGCGGGATTCGATTACGTTCTCCTCCTCGGAGCGCTCCTCGTCGCGACGGACCTCGCGTACCTCGAGGCGCAGCTCGAGCTTCTCGGAGGGAACTGGCCCTGGCATCTTCTGGTCGTCGCGGTGTTCTATTCGCTCCTCGCCTACCGCTTCGATTCGAAGATGCTGCTCTCGCTCGCGCTCACGTCCTTCGCCGCGTGGCGGGGAATCGCCGTGAGCCTCACGAGGACCTCCCTCGGCTCGGGCGACCCCGCGCGCCTTCGCGCCGAAGCGCTCGCGTGCGGGGCCCTGTTCGTCGCCCTTGGCGTCGCGGCGGCTCGCCGCCGAAGGAAGGCGCACTTCGAGGACGTGTACGTGAACGCGGGCCTGCTGCTCGTCTTCGGCGGCCTCCTTTCCGGGGTCTTTGTCTCGATCGACTGGCCGGTGTGGACTCTCGTGCTCTTGCTCGTCGCGGGAGGTATCGCATTCGTCGCGTTGCGGGCGAATCGCACCCTGCCGTTCGCCCAGGCCGTCCTCGCCGCGTACCTCGGCCTCCTGCGCGCGGTCTTCTCGGGCGGAGGCGGCGACGTCGCGCTCGCGTGGCTCCTCTCGGCCGTTCTCGGCTGCGCCGCGCTTGCAGTGGTTTTCCTCGCCCACCGACGCATGAGGACTCCATGAAAGGGGAATGGGTCGCGGCCGAGCGCGCCGAGGAGGTCCGTGCCGCCGCCCGCGGCTGGAGGAGAGCCGGCGCGGTGAGCGAGAACACCTTCGAAGAAATCTCTCGGCGGTATCCGGAGCCGCGAGCGCTTCCGGCCCCGCTCTGGCGGCTCGTGACCGCCTTCTTCGTAACCGCCGTCCTTCTGCTCCTGACCGGTGCGCTGCTCATCGCCCTGCATCCGCGAACCAGGTCCGCCTCCGTCCTGATGTGCGTTTTCGCGGCGGCCTGCGTCGTCGCGACCGAATTCCAGGAGAGTTCGCCGCGCCTCGCGCTCCGGGGAGGCGCCGGCGCGACAGCGTTCTGGGGAGTCGTTTTCTTTCTCGTCGGGCTCGGCCTGTTTCTCCTGGGAGAGACGCTCTTCTTGCGAGAGCCGGCCTTCCTGAACATCCTGCTCCTCGCGTCGCTCGCCCTCTGGAGTCTCGCGGCGTGGCGCTGGGGGAGCCCGGTGTGGGCCTTCCTCGCCGCCGTCTCCCTTTTCCTCCTTCTCGGACGCGCGCCCGCGGGCCGGCTGCTCTGGATCGTCTCCGGCGTCGCGCTCACATTCCTCTTCGAACGCGTCCTCGACCGGCCTTCCTGGGCGCCATCGCATCGTCGGTGTGCCGCCGTTCTCGTCGTCGCCGGAGTCCTCGGCGTCTACGCCGCGATGAATCTCTACGCGCTCGACCATCGCGTCGTCGAATTCCTGCGGGAAACGGCTCGCGGTCTTCCGGGTCCCCGTTTCCGGGATCGGGTCTGGTCGATGTTCGGGACCGCGATTCTTCCTGTCGCGATCCTCTGGTGGGGAGTCCGCTCGCGCCGGACGTTCGTGCTCGACACGGGCCTCGTCCTGTCCGTCCTTTCTCTCCTGACGCTGCGCTTCTACGTTCACGTCGCGCCGCTCTGGGCGATCCTGTCCGTTTCGGGGGGAGTCCTGTTTCTCGTCGCCCTCGCGTTGAATCGACGGCTCTCGAGGGGCGCCGGGGGGGAACGAGACGGCTTCACGGCCGAGCCTCTCTTCGCGGACGAGGCGCGCCTCCGCGCGCTGGAGCTCGTTCCCGTCGTGGCCGCCCATGCGCCGGAGGCGCGGCCACCGGTCGAACCGGGCTTCCAGGGCGGAGGAGGCAGCTTCGGCGGCGGGGGCGCGGGCGGGTCGTTCTAGAACGGTCCGGCGCCCCCTGGGTTACTCTGTTAGGGCCCGAGACCGGAGGATGCCTTGAAGTTTCCTTTGAAGTTCCCGTTCCTCCTCCTCGCCCTACTCATGTCGATGCCGACGCCCCCTGCTTCCGCCGACGAGACGGCACCGGCCCCGGTTCCGGCGCCTGTTCCGCCCGTCGCCAGGAAAGTCGAAAAGGTCCTTACGCTGCACGGCGAGGCGCGATCGGACCCTTACGCCTGGCTGCGCGACAAGCCGAACCCCGAGGTCGCGGCGTACCTCGAGGCCGAGAATGCCTACACGGCCGCGGTGATGAAGCCCGCGGAAGCGTTCCAGGACGCGCTGTATGCCGAGTTGCTGGGACACGTCAAGGAGACGGACCTGTCGGTGCCGTATCGCGAGGGCGAATGGCTGTACTACTTCCGAACCGAGAAGGGGAAGCAATACCGGATCTACTGCCGCAAGAAGTTTCCCGACGGGCCCGAGCAGGTCACGCTCGACCTGAACGAGCTCGCGAAGGGCCAGAAGTTCATGGCGCTCGGACGGTATGTCGTGAGCGACGACGGCAACCTCCTCGCGTACTCGACCGACTCGACCGGCTTCCGCCAGTTCACGCTCTTCATCAAGGACCTGCGCGCGAACGCCCTCTGGCCCGAGCGCATCGCGCAGACGACGAGCGCCGCGTGGGCGGCGGACAACATGACGCTCCTGTACGCGGTCGAGGACGCGGCGAAACGCCCGTATCGCGTGTACCGGCACCGCCTCCTCGAGTCCCAGACCGCGGATGTCCTCGTTTACGAAGAGAAGGACGAGCGCTTCAGCGTGCGGATCGGCCGGACGCGGAGCCGGGCGTGGCTCGTTCTCTCCGCGGACAGCCACACGACGTCCGAAGCCCGTGTGCTGAAAGCCGACACGCCCGCGGGCGCCTTCACGGTCGTCGCCCCGCGGGAGCAGGAGCACGAATACGAGGTCGACCATCGCGGAGACCTCTTCTACATCCGGACGAACTCGGGAGGACGCAACTTCCGCCTCGTCACCGCGCCCGTCACGGCGCCCGGCCGGGCGAACTGGAAGGAAATCGTTCCTCACCGCGCCGACGTGATGCTCGAGGACACCGATCTCTTCGCGAACCATCTCGTCCTCCACGAGCGCGCGAACGGGCTGCCGCGCCTCACGGTCAGGAACCTCGCGACGCAGGCGTCGCACGCGATGTCGTTTCCCGAGCCCCTCTACGCGGTGTTCTCGGAGACGAACCGCGTTTTCGGCACGAACGTCTTCCGGTACGGCTATCAATCGCTCGTCACGCCGAGCTCGGTTTTCGACTACGACATGGACGCGAAGACCTCGAAGCTTCTCAAGGAGCTGGAGGTCCCCGGTTACGACCGCAGCCTCTACGCGTCCGACCGCCTCTGGGCGACGGCTTCGGACGGCACGAAGATCCCGATCTCGATCGTGTGGCGCGCGAAGTTGTCGGATGGCAGGAGACGCACGCTCAAGGACGGGCCGTTCCCGATGTTGCTCGGCGGCTACGGCTCTTACGGGGTCGTGATCCCGGACACCTTCAACGCGAACCGCCTTCCTCTCCTCGACCGCGGTGTCGTCGTCGCGTTCGCCCACATCCGCGGTGGCGCCGAGATGGGCAAGAAATGGCACGACGACGGAAAGATGCTCAAGAAGAAGAACACGTTCACGGATTTCATCGCGTCCGCGGAGTTCCTCGTCGGCGAGAAGATCGCGGCGAAGGATCGCCTCGTCATCTCGGGCGGAAGCGCGGGAGGCCTGCTCATGGGCGCCGTCACGAACATGCGCCCCGACCTTTTTCACGCCGTCGTCGCCCGGGTTCCGTTCGTCGACGTCCTGAACACGATGAGCGATCCGACGCTGCCGCTCACGGTCGGCGAGTACGAGGAGTGGGGCAACCCCGCGAAGAAAGACGAGTACGACTACATCAAGACGTACAGCCCCTACGACAACCTCAGGAAGGGCGCGTATCCCGCGATGCTCGTCGTGACGTCGTTCAACGACAGCCAGGTCTTCTACCACGAGCCCGCGAAGTACGTGGCGCGCCTCCGGACCCTGAAGACCGACGCGAACCCGCTGCTTCTCAAGACGAACATGGCGGCGGGACACGGCGGCGCTTCGGGCCGGTACGACTTTCTCCGCGAGACGGCGTTCGAGTGGGGGTTCGTTCTCGGGCAGTTCGGGTTCGCGAAGTAGGCCGCCGCGGGACGTGCAGCCCCGAGGAGCAGACTGGAAGCAGGCACTCTGGAGCTCGGCGTCGATCGGGGCGATCCTCGCCGCATTCGTCTTCGTGAGGCTTCCGCTCCTGACGAACGAAGCCTCCGTGCGCGGCTGGAACGGCGACACCGCGATTTTCGGCCTGATGGCCAAGAAGATCCACGACGGGAAGGGCTTCGACGTGTTCTTCTGGGGCCAGAACTACATGGGCCCCCTGACGCCCGCCCTCGCCGCGGGGATTCGCAGGACGATGCTCGACCCGGCCGGCCTCGGAGCGGAAGGCGGGCCGATCTCGCTGCGCCTTGCCGGCATGAGCGAGATCGCCTTCGGGATCTGTTTCTTCTTCCTCGGGCTCACGAGGCTCTTCGGGCGGGGTATCGCCGCGGCCGCGGGACTCTGGATGGCGATGGGCCCCCCTTTTTTCATCCGTCTCTCGGCATGGCCGAAGGGACCGGAGATGTCGTTTGCGCTCGGCTCGGTGCTTTTTTTCCTGGCGGCTGGCGCCCTGACCCGGCCGCGTCCCTTTCTGGACCGCCCCGGAGGCCATTTCGCCCTCGGGCTCCTGGCGGGCCTCGGCTGGTGGATGAACCAGACGATTGTCTTCGTTCTCCTGCCGGTCTCGGCCCTCGTCCTCTTTCGCTCCGCTCCGTTTCGCGAGTTCCTCCGTGTCAGCTTCAACCGTGAGAGCGGCGCCTCCGAGGAGCTTTCCTCGCTCTCCTGGCGGGGCTGGGCGCGCCTCGCGACGCCTTTGCTCTGCGGCGTCGTCCTTGGGTACTCGCCCGTCTGGATGGGCGGTCTGCTGGGTTGGTACGAGCCGGCTTTGGGCCCGGTAGTCCCGCCGTGGCGGCCGTCCGGTCTTCTGGCCCGCTTCATTCGGTTCCTCGGAACCGATTCCTGGCGTTTCGTCGGACTCGAGGGTCTCGCCCCGCCACCGATTCTCGCCGCGGCGGCCCTGGTCTTCCTCCTCCTCTTCCTTCTTCTCCTGAGGTATCGGCGACGCCTGAATCGCTCGCTCGGAACGGAGTCGCCGAGCTTCGGCGGGCTCGACCTCGTGGGGGCCATCGTCGCGTCCGGCGCCGCGGTCTTCTTTCTCCAGGACCTCGATTCGTCGCAGGTTCGCTACCTGGCCCCAGCCCTTCCGGCGGCGCTCGCGCTCCTCCTCGTTTTGGTCGCGGAGGCGGCTCGTCTCCTCAGCCGGAGAGTCCCTTCCGCTCTCGTCGCGCTCGCCCTCGGGGGACTCGCTCTCACGGCGACCCTCTTTCTCTGGCGGCAGGCGCGGAGCGCCGTAGCGGGCATGCTTCTCGAGCCCGATCCCCGGGCGCCGCTCAGGACGATCACCGAGGAGGACTACACGGTCTGTCACGCCGGATACGACACGGCGTACACGCTCCAGTTCCTGAGCGACGAACGCGTCCGGTTCATTCCGTATCACAGCCCCGATCGCAACCGGGCGCTGTCCGCCGAGCTGCGCTCGATTCCAGGGCCGCAGTGCCTCGTCACGGACGGCGGCGTGGTCCGGAGATGGCTGCCCTCCGACGCCGCCGCGGAGGGAGGCCCGGCGCGGCGCCGTGCGGGGAACCGGTGAGGCGTTGAGAAGCCCGAGCTCCTTCGGCCGCGCGACGGCGTTCGCCGCCCTGCTCCTGGCAGGTTGCGGAGCACCGCCTCCGGCGCCTGCCCGGGTGCAGGGAGCATTACCCGCAACGCAGCCGTGGACACCGGTGCCCGACGCGACGTGCCGCGAATTCCGCGGCGTCTGGGTGGCCACCGTCTCGAACATCGACTGGCCTTCGGCGCCGGGCCTTCCGGCCGCTCGACAGAAGCAGGAGCTCGTGTTCCTCTTCGACACGCTGGCCGCGCTACACGCGAACGCCGTGATCTTCCAGGTGCGACCCGCCGCTGATGCGCTCTATCCGTCCGTGCTCGAACCGTGGTCGGAGGTCCTGAGCGGCACGCAGGGCGTCGCGCCCGAACCCTTCTGGGACCCTCTCGCCTTCGCGATCGCGGAGGCGCACGCGCGCGGGATGGAGCTCCACGCCTGGTTCAACCCGTACCGGGCGCGCCCGTCGTCCTCGCTTTCGCGGGCCGCGCCGGGGCACGTCTCGCGGAGCCGTCCGGACCTCGTCAGGGCCTACGGGAAACAGCTCTGGCTGGATCCGGGCGAGGAGGACGTCGTGGCGCACGCACTTGCGGTCGTGCTCGACGTCCTGAAACGGTACGACGTGGATGGCGTTCACCTCGACGACTACTTCTATCCCTATCCCGAAAAGGACGCGGCCGGCAACGTCCTGGAGTTTCCGGACGCGCCGAGCTTCGGGAAGTACGTGGCCTCGGGAGGCGCCCTCGGCCGGGAGGACTGGCGCCGGTGGAACGTGAACCGGTTCGTGAAGCGCCTTCACGAGGAGGTGAAGGCCGTGAAACCGAAGGTCAGGGTGGGCATCAGCCCCTTCGGCATCTGGCGGCCCGGGCGCCCCGCGCAGGTCAGGGGATTCGACGCGTTCGAGGAGATCTCGGCCGACGCGCGCACGTGGATCCAGCGCGGCTGGGTCGACTACCTCGCTCCGCAGCTCTACTGGCCCATCGAACAGAAAGAGCAGAGCTTTCCGGCGCTCCTCGCCTGGTGGGCGGCCCAGGGCTCGAGCGGCAGCGCCCTCTGGCCCGGTATTGCCGCGAGCCGCGTCGGAGAAGAAGGAAAGGGCTGGCCGGCGAAGGAGATCGTCGAGCAGATCCGCCGCACCCGCGCCCAGCCAGGCTCCACGGGACACATCCTCTTCTCCGCGCGCGCGCTTCTCGAAAACCGCGCGGGTCTCGCGACGGAGCTCCTGAAGGACGTCTGGGCCGAACCGGCGTCCCTGCCCTGAGGATTCAGGTCCGGCCGAGAGTCATTTCGGGGCGCCCTCCGTCAGGACGCGCGCGCCGGATTCGGTCACGAGGACGTCGTCCTCGATGCGGATGCCGATCCCGAGATACTCCTTCGGGACGCGCTTTTCATCGGGGCGCACGTAAAGGCCCGGCTCGACCGTGAGGACCATCCCCGGCTGGAGCTTGCGCGGGGCACCCTTCTCGTCGCGGTAGCGGCCGCGATCGTGGACGTCGAGACCGAGCCAGTGCGAGGTGTGATGCAGCGCGAACCGCTGCGCGGCGTTCTTCCTCTTCAGCGCGGCGCGCCGCCCGCGGAGGAGTCCGACCTCGATCAGCGCGTCGAGCAGGATCTCGCGCGCGGCCTCGTGCGGCGCGTCCCAGGGCGTGCCGGGCCTGACGGCGGCGATCGCGGCCCGCTGGGCGGACGAGACCGCGTCGTAGAGCCGCCTCTGCGGCCGCGTGAAGCGGCCCGAAGCCGGAAACGTGCGCGTCACGTCGGACGCGTAGCCGTCCACCTCGCAACCCGCGTCCACGAGGACGAGGTCGCCCGCGCCGATGCGCCGCCGGTTCTCCGTGTAATGGAGGATCGTCGCGTTCTCCCCGGAAGCGACGATCGTCGGATACGCGGGCCCGCTCGCGCCCATCGCCCGGAAGCGCGAGTCGATC